>CAZBYU010000008.1:0-17462 GCA_964496235.1 uncultured Oscillospiraceae bacterium
CCTATGCGCTATTATAATACTATTCATTTATGTTAAGATTCTATTCTCATAATCGCCTTTGGGTTAAAGAAACGGTAAAGATACCACGCAAAATAGCTAAGTTCTTTACGCGTCACATCGACCGCTTATGTGAAAATAATGTCATTTAACAAACACAGCCGCGGAATAATATTCTCCGCGGCTGTGTCATATCGTTTTATTTGGTTTTGCGGGCGTTTATCAGGTCAATCGCAAGGGTTTTATACACGCATTTCCCCCTGATGCTCAAGTACATTGATGGCTTTAACCCCGGAAATCTGGTAAAGCCTATCAACCAGCTCGTTTTTGTCTGTAATGCGTATCTCTATTATGTCTTCGCGTTCACCGTTTTTTACAATGGTAGACTTTGTCTTGCTGTATCTGCTCAATTCGCTGATCGTTTTCTGCACCTGTTCGGTATCGGCTTCCATAGCTGTTCTTACAATCAAAAGCTGAGGAGCTTTTGCGTTGGGTATCTTGCCGAGTATGAATATAAGCAAGGTCATGATGACGCAAAGCACTATGCCGAGTACATATAACCCCACTCCGCAGATTATTCCCGCGCTGATTGACCAGAACAGATACAAAAGGTCAATAGGGCTTTTTATCGCCGTTCTGAATCTCACTATGGACAACGCACCCACCATGCCGAGTGAAACCAACAGGTTCGACTGCATTGCAATCATTATCGCCGAAACAATGACCGACATGCCGGCTATGGTAACATTCAGGTCTCTGGAATAAAATTCGGACTTGGAAAAGAACTTGTACACCAAATAAATGTATACCCCAACGAGGCAAGAAGCCACGAGAATGAGCAACACCGCTCTGAACGACAGCCCCGTTCCTCCCACAAATCTGTTGTAAATACTGCTTTTTATTACGTCACTTACACTCATCGGCTTTATCCCCTTATGTATATATCTCTGCAAACCCTGTATTTTGAATAAGATGTTTGCCGCATGGAATCTATCTCAAGTGCTTGAAGAATGAACCCCGGTATAAACTCATCGTATTTTACCTCCAGAACATAGCTTTCGCCATCGGGGTAATCATACACTGTGTTTCCCGCTCCGAAGCTCTCTATATCATCGCTTGCTCGAATATTGCTGTCAAACGTTATCCTTGTATTGCCCGCTTCATAGACATACGCCGCTCTCGTGTAATTCACTATCACCTTCGGCATGAGATGTCTTCCCGCTATCGCCTCATTGAAAAGAGAGCGCGGATCGGTCTTGCTCTCTCCCCATTCGATCATGTTCCCTCTTTGAAGCTCGGACAGCTGGCTTCGTGTAATCGGGCAGGTTGCCTTTTCTATGCGATTATAGCTTTTCTGTTTGACCTCGAGCTTTATCAGGTCAAGCGAGTTATTATAAATTCTTATTCGGTGCTTTCTTCGGCATGGATTACCCATTACGGTGTTAAAATAATCCGTGTCCGAAATATCGTCGAAATATAGGCTACTGATTGAATAACCACCCTCGGCAGAATAGATATCCGGTTCAAGAATCGACCTCACTCTCTCGTGTAGCTCATAAAAATCGTTCTTGGGTATAACATATTTGTCTTCAACCCTCAGCATACTCACCAATCCTCCACCGCGCTGTCGATCCATTTGATTCTTTGACGTATGAAATCACTGTCGTACGCGATCTCCTCCTCGACGCTTACCATTTCCGTTCCCCATCTCGCAGAATCCAGTTCTCTGCTCTCGTTAAGCGAAGCTCCGTAGGTTGACACTAAGCTCTCCATATGCGCGTCAAAGCCTTTGCCCAGTTCCTCGGAGACTCGTTCCCACTTGTCCTTATAAACACCGCAAAACTCCGGCATCTCAAACAAGTATGGGAAGTAGGTAAATGGAAGTGTGTGGCTGGCACTCCAACTGTTCACGTCTTCGTGAAAGTATTCACCACCTCTTATTCCGGCGTCGAAATCCCACACCGGTCCCATTTTCAGCTTATTAGCTGTATAATCAGCTGTGTTAAGGTCGTGCAGATAATAGTACATGTTTGACCCGCCGCCATCTCCCGTGTGCATAATATCTCTTACCATTATCCACGATGTAAATGTATCAAGATCAATATACTCCAAAGCAGACTCCTGACCAGACGTTATTAGACCTGTTACAGTCTCCATATACTGTTTCAGCTCCTCTATTCTCTTGTCATCGGCATTTATAAATGTCGGATACTTAAAAGTAAAACCCATCTGGTATATTTGATTATCGAGCTTAAAGTATACAGTATCCGGTTTCCACCAGTATGCGTCATTCTCAAAGATATATCCCGTTTCACCCACATTACCGCGCATCTCGCCACGACTGACCGCTTCATAAAGATAATATAGACCTCTCCAATCTCCATTCATCATAAGATTGACAAAGATTCCATTAGACACCCACTCCATACCACACGTTTCAGACAGATACTCTCCCACATATGTGTTGAGGGAGTTCCCCACATTCAAAAGCGTCCATTCAGTGTCTGCATATTCATCTCCCGCAGCCAACATGTCTACAGGGCTATTAAGTTTCAACTTATATGGCTTCTTTTCTACTAACGAGCTTGTGTTTCCTCGAACCCGCATCCTCATTTTCGTAGAAACCGACTCATATCCACCACGCACAAATACCAAATTCCCATAAACATACTCGTTGTTTACAGACGTTGCTCCCCACACCAGATCATTAGGTCTTTCTGCAATTTCGCTACTCGGCTCCTCTCCCATATCGGTCTCGATATAAATCGTCGGGAAATCAGGCAACTGTGCATAATCCAAAAAGAGATATTGCTCGCTGTAAGTTACGCCGGCATACCCATCGTCATGCAGTTCACACAAGGATATGTCATAGCGCGTTCCATGCTCACCTTCCGTAAACTCATACTCTTTGTCACGAGGAGACACTATCTCGGAAAAGCTTTTTTCTTCGCTACTCAGAGAGATATATACCCCTGAGACAGGGCTTAGCAACGGCACATCCCACGTGATACGTATTTTCCCATCTTCGTTTGTAAATTTCACGTCGGTCAGGTAGTCGGTTTGAAATCTGTCCTCTACTGCAAATAGCAACACGAGCATCAGCACACATGCCGATACCAGAACAAACTGAATGAGCCTTTTTATGTTCCAAGCTCCGTTTCCCATACAGTAATGTACTCCGTTTCAAAAAGGTGTACTTTGTTGCCAAAAGCACCTATAACATAATTACCTATATTATAGCATTATGTATTTCAAAAATCTACCCACCACAGGAGAAAAAACACCGGTTTTAATCCGCACATGCTCTTTTCCAGCAGATGCAACAAAGTACACCTTTCCGCAAAACCCGCATGTTACTACATGTTACTAAAACATAGACTTCTCGTAAATTTTTGCCCTATAGCAGAAAGTCGACAACGGCATTGAACACAGCTCCGCCGCTTTTGTCGCCGTGATATCGCCGGATCTCCAGCTTTCATATACGGTATGAAAGTTTCCCGGCAGGGGGCGCGGCGGTCTGCCGAAGCGAACCCCTCTCTGCTTTGCCGCCGCAATTCCCTCCGCTTGGCGTTGGCGTATATTACTGCGTTCGTTCTCCGCCACAAAGGACAGCACCTGCAACACTATATCCGACAAAAACGTTCCCATCAGGTCTTTTCCGCGGCGAGTATCCAGCAACGGCATGTCCAGCACCACTATATCCACACGCTTTTCCTTTGTCAGTAGCCGCCACTGGTTTTGTATATCCTCATAGTTTCTGCCCAAGCGGTCAATGCTCTTTACATAGACAATATCCCCCTCCCTCAGGCGTTTCACCAGCTTCTTATACATCGCCCTTTCAAAGTCCTTTCCGGACTGCTTATCCGTGAATATGTTTTTCTCCGAAACACCCACTTCTTTCAGGGCGATTATTTGCCTGTCCTCGTTTTGTTCTCTCGTGCTTACTCTCACATAGCCGTATATCATTTTCCGCTCCTCACAACACACATATCATATAATAATCAGACGCTCGGCAAATGTTATGCCGAGCGTCTTTTATTGACGATTATTCCGTCTTATTTGCCTTAACGACCTCAATCGCAAGGGTTTTGAGCGCGCTCAAGCCCGACATTGCCGCGGCAATGAGTGCGGCTGTCCATGCCGCGCGGTCAAGACCAAGCTCGCTTGCCGCCGGGAGTGCGACTAGGAAGCCCTCCAAAAACGTCCACGCCGCGCGTTCGATGATGTTTTTCCAATCCATTCTTCATTTCTCCTTATTATTATATGAATCTATGTTCTTTCCCCCGAAAAACGTGCTAGATCAGCCGCTCCAAATCATCTATACGGTGATTTGCGACCTTTATCTGCTCACTGGTGAGTGCGGCACGCTTTTCAAGCTCGTATGTACGCTCGATGACCGTATTGTGCCTGTCCACTTTCTTTTCCAACGCCTCCAAGCGGTACGCGATGACCGCGCTTGACCGCCTATTGGCAAGATAAGCACCTGTCAGTGTCCCCGCAAAGCCCAACAGCGCGACTATGACCGCCTCGCTCACGCGCTCACCTCCCCCGGCGCAAAAAGCGCGCTCCACGTCTCCCCGGCGCACACGCCCTCCGGCGTGATGCCGCGTCCGCGCTGAAACGCGCTCAGCGCGGCGCGGGTGCGCTCGCCGAACTCGCCGTCTATCCAGCGCGGGTCATGCCCGTGCCACAGTAACGCCCCCTGCATTGCCGCCACCGTCGCACCCACGGCTCCCACGCGCAGTGTCGGCATTGAAACGGCGGCGGCTTCGTCCGTCTTCCGGGCGTTTTCCGCGTTGTCGGGTGTTTTATCGTTTGCATTGTCCTTTTCGGGCATATAACGCAACACGCAATCCCACGGGTAGTTATAATATCCCCGTTCGCATATCTCTCGTCCTGTCTGATCGCCGCTCTTTCCGCCGCGAGCCATGCCGCGTTCGTTCGCAGAGGCGTGTATGACGCGTCCCTCGCCGATATACAGTGCGGTATGCCGCGCCGCGTTCAAAAGCACGTCACCGCGCACCAGCCCCTCTCCACGGCTCAGCTCCACCTGCCCCGTCACATCGGCAAAGCCCCGGCGCAGCATGTCTCCGCGCATATCGCCGGTATAACTGCATTCAAGCGGCACACCGGCAACGCGCCAGCAGTGTATCACAAGGCTACTGCAATCATAGTCCGGTCCCCAACGAGCATTTTGATCATAGCCATGCGTGTTGTCCTCGGCAATGGCTATGGCGGCTTTTACCGCCGCTTCCGCTCTCTCGCATCTCTCCTCCATACACTTTTCCTCATTCAAGCCACATTCGGTGCAGTCTCAGTGCCATCTGGTTTTCCGTCGTGGGTGTGCCTGTGCTTGTCACTATCAACGCTATCTCGCGTTCCCCGCTCACGCCGGACACGTCGAGCGTGAAGGTTTGCTTCGTCGCGCTCGCATTGGTACAGCTCACTGTGGGTGAGGAGCTTATATAAGTCTCACTGCTGAGCCTCAAACCGAGCGTGACACTGCCTACGGTGTGGGAGGTCTCGACGCAGATGCTGTTTACTCCGGTGAGCGTGACAAGCTTGACAGGCGCGAGGGTGAAGCCGCTGTAACGGTGATAGGTGTTTACGTTCGACGTGCCGGTGACGTACAGGCTTGCCGCCTCGCGCGTGAGTGTTCCGGTGACGGCGGTGATGTTGGAGCTTGCACCACGCGAATAGGTTCGCCACGAGCCGGTCAGGTCGGTGTACTCCTTGCCGCGGTCATATAAATGCACATTCCAGCTCTCCCACGCGCCGTTTAGGTACGACGCTTTTTCGCTTATCTCTACCCATTGTGAACCGTTGTACTGATGCGCGGTGAGCGGATAGAGCGTGATATCACCGTCCTTTATTGGGGAAAAGGGAACGTGGCTCTCACTTCCCTGCTTTATCCACACCATGCCGCTTGTCGGAGAGGTGGGCTGTTCATGGCGAAAGAGCGTTCTTGTGACGGGCGTGGTGGTTTTTAGCCAGATGGTGTTCTCCTCCGCCGTGGTGGGGCATGTCTCGCCCGTGACGACTGAGTAATCTATCTCCGCACCCTCCGGTATTGCGGCGATCTTCCCCGCCATTTCCGAGGGCTTATACTGCGCCGTCTCTCCGTTTTTCGCCCTAATCGCGGCGGCTATAGCCGCATAGTGGGCATCGTTCGTCATGACAATTGCCATCAGTAGCTCACCTCATCTCCGTCGGGCAGTGCGTCAAGCACAGCGTCCACTATCTCCTGCTTGTCCGTTGCCGTCCAATAGTCCGTGCCGCGCACGGGGGTTGCTCCGTCCTCGCCCTTATCGCCCTTCGCGCCCTTCAACGCCGCAAGCTGTGTGGTGCTGAAATCCTCATATGTGAACGCCGCGCCCATGTCTCCTTTATCGCCTTTATCGCCCTTGTCCCCCTTATCGCCTTTCTCGCCCTTTTCACCGGTTTCGCCCTTAGCTCCCTGTGCGCCGTTTTGCCCCGGGTCACCCTTGTCGCCCTTCGCACCCTTCAGAGCGTTCAACTGCTCGGCGGTAAAGTCACTGTAGGTAAACGCCGCGCCGGTGTCGCCTTTGTCACCCTTATCTCCCTTGTCGCCCTTTTCGCCTTTTTCGCCCTTCGCGCCGTTTTGTCCGGGTGCGCCCTGCTCACCCTTCAGCGAGGCGAGCTGTGCCGCCGTGAAGTCCGCATACGTAAACGCCTCACCTTTCTCGCCCTTTGCGCCCTGGAGCGGTCCGTTATTCACCCATACTTCGGCGGTCGCGTCGTAGATGTATATGTCATAGGGCGCACTCGCACCCACGCCGTAGACCTCGCCTGCCGTCGGTGCGGTCACGGCGGTGTTGAGTGCGGCGGCATCGGCGAAAAAGCCCATCACCGTGAACGGCGCACCCGGGTCGCCCTTATCACCCTTGTCGCCTTTCTCTCCCTTGTCGCCCTTCGCGCCGTCACTGCCGTCTTGCCCCGGTGTACCCGGCTCGCCCGCGTCGCCTTTTTCGCCCTTGTCTCCGTTCTTGCCGTCTTTGCCGGGTGCGCCGCGAAGTGCGTGGAAGTCAAGGTGCAGGGTTTTGTGCGTCTCGCCCCGAATAAGGCTTGCGTCGACCCCGGGTTTATCCCCCTCATCGTCGAGGGTAACCTCCACCGCGCCGATCTCCGCAGCTTTGAGTGCGTCTGCGGCGGTTCGCGCCTCGGAGATAAGCTCGGTGAGTGCGGTTGCCTCCGAGGCAGATGTGACAGCCGTTTCGTCTATCGCAGAGTCATAGATCGCCAGCGTGAACTTCGGCGAAACGAGAAGCTCACCGTCACCGCCGTATATCCTCACCTCGCATTCCATCCTGCCCGACACGGCGGTGGTCTGCGCGGTCAGCTCATAGCAGACGCGGGAATCGTAGAGGGTACAGCCGTTAAAGAGCGTTGAACCGTCCGGCTTCGTCGCGGCAAGGACGGCATAAGCCCCCTCACCCGGGATATACGGCACTCCGCCGCTTACAAGCTCCGCCACCAGCCGACGTGCATTCTCCCCACGTCGGACGGACATGTTCCCCTGTGCCGTGCGTCGCGCCACGTCGAGGGTGATGTAATATGTGCTTTTTTTCATGCTTCACACCCCGCTCTTTATCTGTTCGCGCGTCCCGCGCTCTTGCTGCCCTCTCTGCCCGCGCCGGACGCGCCGGCGGAGCTGCTATTGCCGCCGTATTCTTTTTCCCACGCCTTCTGGCTTCTAGGTCCCCACGCACCGTCGACGGCGATGTTATAGCCCTTGTTGCGTAGCTCTCTCTGCACCACGGTGGCGTCTCTGCCGTCGGGTGCGGTGTTCGGATAATAGCTGCCGGTGCGCTTTGAAGAGGACGAGCTTGCTGTGGCGGTCTGTCCGGGGGCGAGTGCGCCGGTCACGGCGTAGTAACGCTCTGCCGTGATAAGCCCCATGCCGTATGCGACATCGGGGTTTGCCGCGATCCAGTATTGGCGCATTCTCTCGGCGGTGTCCTTGCCGTAGAGTGCGGCATAGCCGTCGAAATCGCCGTATTTTGCTCTTGCCGCCGCCTCGTTTTGGGCGCGGGTATATTCCTTCTCCTTCTCCGCCTCGGCGCGTTCAAGCTCCTCCCGCTCGCGGTCGCGCTTTTGCTGTTGCGCGTAGTTATAGTCATCAAGCGCGTCGGTGTACGCGCCGTATTCTCTGTCACGCAGTTGCTGTGCAAGCTCGTATCTCTCGCGCATATCCTCGCCCTCGTCGCGGTAGCGGCTGTATGCCAGCGTGTACAGCTCCGGCACAACCGTACCCAGCTTTTCAAGGTACGCGTCATAGCTCTGCCGTCCTACATTCTCCGCATAGCTTGAGCCGTACCCGCCGGTGAGTGCCGAGGCTTGTCCGACTGTGTCACGCATGGCGAGACGACCTTGGCGTATGTACGAATCCTTATAGTGCTTATAAAGCGCGTCCGACGGCGCGTCATACTCGAAGTCGCCGCGCGAGGCAATGGCGTTGTATGCGTCATCAAGCTCCTTTTCATAGCTTGCGGCATACTGCGGTCTTGTCGAGGTCATGTATACGTCCTCGTCCTCGCGTCTCGCTTTTTTCTCCTGTTGTGTCATATATGTTCTCCTTTATTAAACTCCCGTGTGCCATTTGCCGAGCGCGTAAACCCTCGGCGATGCGGCACACCACGCGCCGTTCGTGTATATATAGCATTCCGCGCTTTTCATCTCGCCCTCGCGGCATAGCCGCACCGCGCCCTCCTCCTCGGGCGGGACGATGTGAACCGTTGTACTGAGCGGAAACGACGCGGAATAACAGCGTGTGATGAGATAATACGTCTCACCCGCATCGACATAGTGCGTCATTCCGTAATCGGGCGGGTCCCCGGTCTTCATATCTCCGTGGGTATGAGCAAGATAGCTTGTTGCCTCGCCGGTACTCGCGTCGACGCTGTCGTTCAAGGCAAGATAGCCCATCACCGGCATCCCCGCCTCCACCGTCGTAGTATCGGTATAGAATTTTGCCTTGCCCGAGTAGGCAAAGCTAAGCTCTATGACGGAGTATTTCGCCTTTCCCAGTGCGACAGAGCGTGTCACCGGCTCTTTAAGCCCTCTGTATTGCCCATGATCCCCGCATGACCATATCGGTGCGGGCGGCGTGAGCGTAAAAGCCACACTGCCGCTCTCCACGCCGCCGTAGTACACGGCGAACACATAGTACACTCGTCCTTTTTCAAGGCGCGTTGCCGTCAACGCGCCGTCCGCGTCGAATTCGCGCAGTATGCTCACGGGTCGCCCGGTGTGAGTGTCTATCTCGGGACTGTCGGAGAAATAGAGATGCGTCAGCTCGCTCCTGCCCGGGGTAGACACGACGATGTCCGTCTGTGCGGCATAGGCAAAGCTCAGTGTCATGCGTCCGACCTCGCCGATGCCCATGCTCATGCTAAAGCTTCGGCTCGTCTGCGGTATGTCATGCGCTGTGCCGAGATCCTTTATCGTGTAGCTGTCGACACCGACATGACCGCCGCTGCTACCGCCTGTGCCGCCTCCGCTTGTGCCGGAGAGACCTCCGGTGACGGCGGGTGTGCGTGTGCCGGTGTGGTAGGTGTCACTCCAGTTGCCGGTGGCGTAGTGATAGATCTGGTTTGTGCCGTAGTTTGTGTATTGCGCTACGGAGGTGAACCAGAAATATAGCCATTGCGGCGCACCGCCGGGTGCGGCAAAGGCGAAGGTCAGATAGCTTCCCACGTTGCTCGAGGTAAAGCTCTGCGGTCCGGATATTGCCGTGTAGCCGCCCGGGGGTGCGCTCACATCGGTGTTGCCGCCGGTCGGGTCATAGGTGTATAAATAACAGCATGCGGTGGAGGGGTTGCCGGAGGTGAGGGGGCTTACGAAGTTTGTCGACACGGCAAGTGCGGAGAGCGCGGTGTCTGCGCTGTCGTAATACGCGCGCACCCTGTATACCACGCATTTGCCCTCGTCGGACACATAGTCCGCCCCGGAGAGCGCGTTCCACGCGCTCCACCCGCCGCTTGTTCTCGCGCGTTTTTCAATCGCGCCGAAATAGCCCATATGTCGTCACTCCTTGAGCTTGAAATACATTTGCCCCTCCACGGGGTCTGTCACCGCCTGGGTCGGCTCCGCCGTGCCATACGCGTTCTCCGCAAGCACCGGCGTACCCATGTAAAGCCGCCACTGCGACGCGACCATCACGGCGTTCTCCGCCGTCGGTGCCATGCCGAAGCCTATCGCCGTGCCTTTCTCGTTTAGCTTTACCGCCCACTGCTGGTGATAAAGCCGCAGGGTATAAACCCCCTCGCCGCCGACCGTATCCTTTACCCGCAGACGCAGGGTATAGCTGTCCCCCGCAAGCTCTCCGCCGAGATAGCTCGCCGTTGCCCACTCGTTTGACCATTTCCCGCTTTCAAAGTCTGTCAGCTCCGTCTCTGTTCCCCATTCGCCGCCGGAGGGCTGTACAGCGGCGTATACCTTGGCGGTGTTCTTCCCGCCGAGTGCGGTACACAGCAGTGTCGCACGAAGGCGGATATACGCCCCCGCCTCGTCGCTCTCACCCTCCGAGGTGCATCTCTCTGCCGCAAGCTCGCCGAGAGAGGGCTTTACATAGGGCAAAAGCTCCGCATTCAGGCTTATTCCGCCCTCTCTGCCGCGCGTATCCGTGACCGTGCATAAAAGTACGCTCCCCGCGCCGAGAACGCCCAGCTCCACGGTGCTGTCCGTGCTTATTATTTCGCGTCCGTCCACGCTGACTGTGTAGTATTCCGCGCTTGCACCCGCGCAGGCGGAGAGATCCGTCTTCTCCGCGTCGAAGCTCAGCGTCATTCGGCTCACACCCGCTATTGCCTCGGTGAAGCTCACCGCCGCGCCGGTGTTGACCGCCGTCAGCCTCACCGCACCCGGCATAAGCACCGGGCGCATATCCTCATCCGCCGTCAGGGTGAAATATGCCGTTTCCGGTGCGCCGCTCGGCTGAGTACAGGCACTGTCGGCATAGCTTTGTACAGCCACATCTATTCTTATGCTCTTCTCCGACGGTGCCTTTTCCAGCCATGTGCGCGGGCATACATGGCTCAACGCCGCGGCAAACGCATCAGACTCCGCCAAAAGCTCACCGGCGTAGTAGAATTTTGCCCTATGCCAGCACCCTCCTGAGCGGCTCATGATCACAGACACCGCGTCTCGGGTGTTCACCTGCGCCGAGACAGAGCTTATCGCCGAGCTTGGCGGCAGGTAAGTGCCGGAGGTGCTTATGCCGGGCGCGGTGCAGTTCCACGCGGTGTAGTATTCCGTGCCGCCACCCGCGACGAACACGAAAATATAGTACGTCGTGTACGGCGCGAGGTTTAAGCCGCTCGCCGTCATCGTACAGCCGTATCCGCTCCCCTCGGCATAGCTCATGTACGCAAGAGCGGAATCTGCCGAGATTGCGCGGGCGTTTGCCCACGCCGTGCCGGACGAGCCGATTTTGAAGCCGAACGCCTGAGTACCGGCATTGTGACCGCTGTATATCCCGGAGAGCGCGAGCGTCACGGCGGACGCGCCGGAAGCCCCCGTGGTAAAGTCGTAGCGCACGACATAGTTGTTGCCGCCGGTATAGCCGCCCCAACCCGCGCTTGTGCCTATACTCACGCCGTTTTGAAAAAAGTTTACTCCCATATGCTCACTCCCCGGTGTATTTTATCCCCAGACCGTTCTCTACGCTTATTCGCCACGACGCACCGATTTGCAGTGCGTTTTCCACCGCGACATTTGCAATGTGCAACATTCCGTCAACGGAGTTGTACCAGCCGCGCCTGTAGCCGTTTATCCAAAACTGCCACCCTGTCGAGGTGTAAAGTCCGAAGGTCTGTCCGGAGGAGAGAGTGTAATAGCTCTTGCCGTCGCCGCCGGTTGTCACCTCGCCGGTAAATTGCAGGTTCTGCGCTATCGCGATGCCTGTCACGCTCTCCCCTGTCGATGGGTCTTTTACGAGACCGCGACGGATCTGACCGTCTATGTCCGTGACATAGCTTTGCAAAAGCGACAGCCGCGTTTGATTGGACTCTATCCTCTCCGTATAGCCGTAGCTTTCCACTATTCCGCGTGCGGAGGCGGCGATTTGGCTTTCTATGTTCTCCGTGAACGTGCCGAATTCGGAACGTGCGAGGAAGGTCTCCTCCGCCGCGCTCAGCTGAGCGTCGGCATAGCTTTTTGCCCCCTCCGCGCTCAGCTCTATGTCCCCGCTCAGCCCATCGGCGGTTTTGAGTATCAGCTGGCGGAGCGCGGCGGCGTTTTTTCGTACCTCGTCCGCACTCGGCGTTATACCGCTCCCATTCCCCGCCGCGCTCGGTGCGCCGGCTCTTCCCGGCGTCGTTCGCGCCGGAGTCTGCGCGGCGTAGCTCACCGCCGCGCCCTCTGCCGCATTAAGCTCCTGCGCCATGCGGACAAGATAGGCGCGTAGTGCGGCAAGCTGCTGGGTCTGTGTGCCGGTCAATATCGGTGGTAGCTCATACATGTATCTATCCCTCCGTTATCTCTCGCGTCATGCTTATAAGGCGCATATCGCCGCGCCCGGACAGGCGTATACGAGCATGGTCGCACCGCCGCAGACGGAGCGGAAGCTCCGCCGATCCCGCCGTGGCGAGCCGCATTCGCCCGGCGTATTCCCACACACCGGAGGAGTCGTATTCTATATGCACCTCCGCCTCTGTCTCCGCATCCATCCACGCGCGGAAAAGCACGCGTGTAAGGTATTTATGCCGCGGGAATTCACACATCAGCATGCCGGTCTCGGCATGCCAGCTCACCGCGCTCTCCTTTGTGCCGGCAGTACCCTTCATGGCACAGAGCGTGTTGCCGGCAAGTGCGTAAAGCTCATTGTCCACACGCACAAACGCGCTTGCCCTCATATTGTCCTCGCGCATCCACAGTCCCTTTGCAATGTCCAGTACGAAAAGTGACGGCACATCGTCATCATCGAGCATGGAAATGTAATAGCAGTCGCCCAGCGCACCCGCCACGGCGGCGTGATACCCCACATTGCCCAGTGCGGCGGAAACGCTCTCCGGAAACGCCCCCTGATACGCGCACACGTCGCTTGCCGACTTGTAGTAAAGAGTTTCGTTGACAACGACAAGGCTTTTCTCCGACCCCCGCTGAACCCCGCGACACACCGTTTCACTCACCTGATGTGCGCCGGTGGAGGACACCGCTATGCGGTGTATGCAGTTTTCCTTAAAGAACAGCGGCGTACCCAGATAGCTCACCGCGCCCGTAAACACCCCGTCCGAACCGACGCTTGCCCGCCATGAGTCCGTCGACAGTCCCATGTACTGCTCCCAGTTTTTGAAGTCACCCAGCGCACTGCAATACAGCTCATTGAGGTTCTGATGCCCGTCATTGCCGTACCGGCAGCCCCACAGGCGGTTGGCACACTGGCATACAAAGTCCATATCCGGCACACCGCGCTTTATCGTCACACTCTCCGTACTCACCGTCTTTTTCGCGCTCAGCGGCTCACCCGCAATGATGATGTAGTCGCGCCGGGCATCCGCAAAGTCCGGTGCGGTGCCGACCTTGCCGCCGACAGCGTAAAGTATCTTCGACCCGTTCGCACTCTGCACGCTCGCCCCCGCTATCGTCACACCGTCATACTGCGAAAACTCGTCGGGAAGCTGACCGTGCGTTGTAAATGTGAGCTTTGTGTATACGCTCTCCACCTCCACCCACATTTTCATCGTCACGCTGTATTGCGAGAGCGTTCCGGCGGCGGGGTCTATCCAGTAGTCACCGTCTGCGGGGTTTTCGGGTGCCGTGGCAGAAGAGGCGGCTTCGCCGTACTCCTCTCCGGTGAGCGAACACATCGCGTACTCCACCTGCCCGGCATAGCTCCATTGTGCCTCCATCGCGCCGTAGTCGGCGGGGTCTTGGGTGTTATAGTAGAGCTTGTCGGGAAAAACGCAGATGTACGCCCCCATGCTGACGAGCTGCTTTTCCCCCGCGCTCATGCCGACAAGCGGCGTGGGCAAGCCGTTATAATAGAGCGTTCCCGCGTCGATGTAGGCAAGTGCGTCCTTTTCAATGAGTCCCTGCGGCGCGGAAAGCGTCATCACCTCGCCTCGGCGCGGTCGCACCGAAAGCAGGGGGTAGTGCGCCGTGCTGAGGTTCTCCGTGTCATAAAACGCACCCTCATTCGTGCGTAGTCGCCGCTCATAGCCGCGAAACGCGCTCACGCTCTGCTGTTTCCTACTTTTTCTTTTCAGCGTCGGGTACAGCATATCTCGCCCTCCCTCCAGGTTCTATTTGTAATACCGCTTTTTTTCTCCGCAGGGCATGTGCGTGCGGTTATAAAAGTTCACAAACGCTCCGTACACGGCGGAATACATGGCGTTTGAGTTGTTATAGCGGTCGAATTCGCCGTTTGCATAGTCCATTTGCGCCTCCAAGTGCCTCAGATACGCCTCGTCATACGGCGGCGGGATCAGCAGCACGGTCTCCGGAGGGGTGCACTCGGTGTACTCCGCAAACTGCACCCACTCCCCGCCCTCGTGCGTGTTTATCACCTCTGCCGTCACCGCGCCGTCAAGCGCAGACAGCCACGCGAGCTTTTGTCCGTAGCTGAAGCCGTTCGGGCGCAGCGCGTCCACCCGCGCTATCGCCTCTCGAAGCGTCATCGGCTCAGCGGTGCTTGTTCACCGCGTCCTCGAACGCCGAGATGGTTTCCAGCATCATTTCTCGGTTTTCCAGAACCTCTGCCACACACTCGGGTACTTCCACCTCGACCCCGCGCTTTATAAGCCATGTGCGCTCATTTATCCCCACGAATACGTCCTCCTGGTCACGACGCTCCTTGGGCAGTCTGATTTTAATCAGCTTTTCTCCGTTTGCCGTTTTCTTTGCCATTGTCCGTTGCTCCTTTCCGAGTTTTAATCAGTTCGCCTTCGCGCTTGCCGAGAAACGCGGAGACACGCTTTCTATACGCACCAGATAGTTCTCTATCAGCATTTCCGCGGTCTTTATCGCCTTCCAGCCGACAGAGGAACGCTGATCAAGCGGGTCTGCCGCGCCGGACGAGCCGCGCTGTTTCACGATTATCTCCAGTCCGCCGCCGGTGACCTCGGTCACGCCGTAAGCTCCGTCGCCGAGAATGAGCGTGCCGAACACGGCAAATCCGTTCGCGCCGCCCTCGCCGGGATAGATGACGGCGTTGTCGGCGACCGCGCCGAAGTCCGTGGCTTCTACGGTGATGGTGTCTGCGGTGTTTGCAGTTACCTTGGCTCGCTTGGAGTTTATGAGGATATAACGCCCGACGAGTGCGTCCGGCTCGACCGTGCCGCCGTCGAACTTTATCGACGTGACCGAGCCTGTGTAGCCGGTGGTGTTGTTTACGGCGAGGTTGCGGCTGTCGGCGGCGAGGTCGTCACCGGCATAGATTTTGCCCTCGGTCGTCTGCACAAAGCGCACACCCGCAATCTCGCCTATCTCGCCCTCATAGAGGTTGTCGGGTGCGGCGTACTTGTGCGCGTCTATCCACTCGTCATCGCGCATGAGGTCATAGGCGGCGTAGGGGTGGATAATGCCGACGTACTTGCCGTTGATGGTGGGCGCGTTCTGTGCGCGAAGCTTTGCCACGGCACGCTGGATAAGCTCGACGTTTATGCGGCAGTTGCCGTCAAGCTCCTCGCGGCGTGTCACGCTCTCCACGCCGGTGTCGGTCTGCTTTTCGGCGTAGATGACGTTCGTGCCGGAGTGGAGAACGTTTCTCACAACGGTGTCAAGCGTTGCGCCCGCCTGACGGCCGAGAAGCTTTGCCGACTCGAGAATGGTGTTGTCAAGCGCGGTAAGCTCGAGCATGTCCGACTGAGTGATGTAATCGCCGTACTGGCTGACCTGCGCGGTCACTGTGCTGACGGAAAGCTGCTTTCCGTCGGGAGTCACGCCCTCGGTCAGGGGCGTGGTCGCCTTGGCAAGCGGGGCAAACTTGCGAAACTCTATCACCTTGCCGCCGTTTGCGGGTATGGGACGCTTCTGACCGAACTGGTCATGCACGAGGTTTGCCTGTGCCTCGTCGATGAGTGCCATGTCATAGAATGTCTTCATCTCGGCCGAAAGACCGAGAGTGCTTGTGGTCTGAACGTTTTCGTTGTTCATTTGTGCTGATTTCTCCTTTTTTCAATCATTTTTCGGGGTTGACAAGGAAACGGTGTTCATCTCGGCAAAAGCTATGCCGAGTGCCGCGGGCGATTTGCTCAGCGTTTACTTAAAAGGATATCCTCTCTCCCCCTGCCACGCGGCGGATTATCTCCTGCCTCGCGCTTTTACTCATTCCGGCGACATCGGTTTTCACCGTTGCCGCGCTCTGGCTTGCAAGCCCGCCCTCACGCGGTCGGTCAGCCCCGGAGAGTATCCTCTGCGTAAGCTTTCTTTCCATCTCCTCTGCCGCCGCACGCATGAGCGCGTCGCGGTTTGCCAGCTCATACGCCGCCTTCACGCTCGCCCCCGAGCGCAAAAGCTCCTTAAACTCGGCGTTTTCAAGTGCCTTCGACAAATCAAAGCCGGGGTATGCCTCGCGTAGCTTAAAACTTTCACGAAGCCAGCTTCCGTAGAGACGGGAGGCTTTTTCTCGTCTTTTTGCCTCCCCGGTCTCTCTCCTCGCCCCGGGGTCATCGTCTCGGATAGCCTGTATGAGCGCGTCGGTGTCGCCCTGTGCGGTGCCGTAGCGTTTTTCGAGCAGCTTGACGGCCTTTTCAACGGACTTGTACCTCTTTTCTGCCTCCCTGTTGCCTGCAAGCTGCTTTTTCACCTCGCTATGCACCGCGCTTTCATACTCCTGCTTGAATTCGCCCTCGATAAGTGCCTTGAAACGCGCCTGACGCGCCGTTTTTTCGTCCGCGTCATCGCTCGCGGCGATTATCGCCGCCGCGCATTCGTTTTTCTCCTCGCCGCAGTCGGTCTTTGCCGCCTCTGCTTTGCCGCTGGTGTTCATTTTTTCTCCTCCTCTTTTCTCTTTCGGGGAATGCCGAATGACATTTCCCCCTTTCCTCACCCGCCGTTAAGGCACGGCGGACTCCGCCGCGCGGCGGCGGGCATCGCGCGTGGTCTTCGCCTCGCCGCTTCCCATGGCGGACGCGTCGGGCATATGCCCGCCGTCGCCTTCCGCACTCTCCTCCGAAGCCGGGGCAAGCCGCGCCGCGCTACGTGCGGCGTTCTCGGCGATTTTCGCCATGACAAAGTCCTTGCCGTCAAAGTCCATCATGTCAAGGCAGGCGAGAGCCGCGTCGGCACGTGCCGGGTCGAAGAAGCCCGCCGCATAAAACTGCAAGGCAAGCTCATTCTGGCTCATGCGCGAGTACGGCGAGGACTTCACCGCCGTCACGGACACATCAAATATCGGCAATCGCTCTCCCATGTCAAGCCCCGACAGCTCCCCGAGGCTCTGTGCGCGAAGCCTCTCATTTGAGCAGGCTACAAACCTCATGCCGCCGCGCTCGCCCATAATG
>CAZBYU010000009.1:0-16942 GCA_964496235.1 uncultured Oscillospiraceae bacterium
TTCGGGAAGAGAACGGTTGCCGTTTCTGATGGTGATGAGGGAAAATCCGATTTTGTCAAAATTACCGCTGCCGTAGTCGGTGATATCCCAGCCGAGGTTGCACTCACGAACTTCGTCGTATTCATGCCCCAGCTGTTCCCATTGCTCGGGCGTGAAAGAGCAAAACGGCGGGAGAAAACAATTGTACTTGCTACACATGGTTTCCAACTCTCGAAGAGCCTTGTTGATTTCGCTTCGTTTCATGGTCTGACTCCTTTTATAATCTCGGCGAACGGATTATGTGTGGCTTCCCCCGCCGGTATTTACTAATAAACAAACATGCTGTTAAGAACTATTTCTTTAATCGGAGAGGAGGGATTCTCAATGCGATTTAGGATCTGTTGCGCTGTGCGTACACCAAGCTCATCGATCGGCTGAGAAATAAAGGCACTGCCAGACATAAGACGATAATCGTCCTTAAAGCCGATGATGTCAATTTCCGTGCCGTTATGTCTGCTGTCACCCAGATATTGCTGTGCTTCATAGGTCATAAGACCGTTGCAAACAACCATGGCGGTGCAACCCATTTTGATTAGATTCTCGGTTCCGAGCTTGGTACTCTCTACTGCAGAATTACCGAGCTGAACCATCTCGTTGTCAAAGGGCAGTCCATTTTGACGCAACGCGGTTTTGTAGGCGTTCAGACGCTCTACAGAGGTGCTTAAGGTGGGCAGACCGGAAAGAAAACCGATTCGCTCATGACCTTTTTTGCAAAGATAATCTACAGCCTCAAATATTGCCTGTTCACTGGAGATTGTGACACAATCCCAGAGAAGCCCGGCTGGATGCCTGTCGACAAGCGTGAGCGGGTAACCGGAGGGTAAAATATCCGCAATGGCAGATGCGTCGGTCGCCGCGGAGGCGAGTATGATCCCGTCGGCTACGCCGGCAGAGAAGTACTGGAGGTGTTCAAGCTCCAGTCTGAGGTTTTCACGTGATGTTGCAAGAATCAGATGATAACCGCGAGCCGACAGTGTGTTTTCAACGGTCTCAACCAAAGAGGAAAAGAAGTGGTTGCTAAAGTCCGGCAGAATAAAACCGATGGTCTTGGTTTTGCCGATGCGAAACCCTCTTGCCGCTACATTCGGTATATATTGAAGTGCATCAATGGAATCCTGCACCTTTTTTGCCGTTTCCGAGGACACAAAGCGTGTGCCGTTAAGGACGTGAGAAACGGTTGCCGTAGATACTCCGGCCATAGCCGCAACGTCGCGTATGCTTACTTTACCCATACTATAAATATCTCCCTGCGTAGATTGTACAATAATTTAACAAAACGAATCATTTAATAATAAAACATGGGGAACAAAAAGTCAAGGAGAAGCAAAATACGGGTTAGAAAAACGTTTTCCCAAATCAAAACCAGCCAAACAGAATATTTCTAAAGCATTATGGCATAAGGGACATAGTTTTTCAAGAGTCAAAATAGCGAAACAGACAAAAACTGTTGTTTTGAACAAAAGAAGGAGACGATGATTGGACAGTTTAGCCAATTGACACTTGGAGGAAATGTGAGTATATTTTATATAAACGATTACGCAAACGATTTTACGAACGATTTTCGGGTGCGTAATCATGCGGATACTCATAAAAAAACAACATAATACACGGAGGGCGAACAAAATGCTGATGAATCTGAAAGAGATATTGAAAACAGCCAGAGAAAACTCCTTTGCGGTTCCCGCTTTCAACATCTCGGATTATCCCATGTTCAATGCAATCATCGAGCTTGCGGAGGAGAAGAACGCACCGGTGATTATAGAAATCCACCCCGATGAACTAGCGTTTATAAAGGATGAGATGGTGGTCGGCATCAGAGAGAGGATGATGAAATCCAGTGTGCCTACCTGCCTGCATCTTGACCACAGTGGCTGGGAGGCAATAGTCAGAGCGGTACGCGATGGGTTTACCTCCGTAATGATAGATGCGTCTTCTAAGTCTTTTGAAGAGAACGCGGCGATAACCAAAAAGGTATGCGAGCTTGCTCACCCGCTGGGTATATCCGTTGAGGCCGAACTCGGTACTATCGGCAACACCGATGGCGAGACCGATGCTGGAACGGACAACATCATATATACAAAGCCCGAGGATGCGGCGGCATTCGTTGAAGCGACCGGCTGTGACGCTCTTGCAATCGCAATCGGTACGGCACATGGAATATATCCCTCAAATATGCAGCCTGAACTGAAGCAGGAGCTGTTGAGCGAGATAAAGAACAGCGTAAGCGTCCCTCTGGTGTTGCACGGCGGCTCGGGCAACAAGGACACGGAGATAGCGGAGGCTGTAAAGCGCGGCATAAACAAGATAAACATCTCCAGTGACATCAAGGTAGCCTACTTTGAGAAGATGAGAGAGGTGCTGCAGGATAAGAAGCAGAGAGAGCCGAACGCGATTTGCCCGCCGTGCATGGAAGCGATGAAAGCTGTGGCACTGCACAAGATGGAGCTGTTTGAGGCTGTGGGTAAGGCAGAGCTATACTGATTTGAATCACCCATGACTAACAAAGAGCTTCTCGAGTACAACAAGAACAGGTATATCTGCCAGATTTGCCTCGCAACGGACAGAGATCTGGAAGAGGTGCTTGACGAGTGGGTACGTGTGCTGAAAATAGGTCCGTGGACGGTTGTGGAGATATCCAATGAGACGGTCACGGAGCCGGAATGGAGCGGAAAGCCGGTAACTGAGCCGTTTATGTACAAGTGTGCTACCGCAATGTGCGGAAACATACAGTTCGAGATAGTAAAGTCATATTACGGTGTGACAATGGCATCGGACTTCGTCGCAAGACACGGAACGGGTCTGCAACATTTTAAGGAGTATATACCGGACGAGAAAATGCAGGAGACCATAGACCGGCTTTTGGCAACAGGGCTTGAAAGAACCAACGCAGGACACTTTTCCACGGACTATTTCTGCAACTTTGACTCTGAAAAGGTTCTGGGCTTTTCACTCGAGGTTGGCAATTTCGCGCAGGACGTGATTTTGCCGGAAGGGAAGCATTATATTTACCCGCGAGAAGATTGATGTTTTCGACATCAGAATGTGTTACGAAAACAAGTGAGAATGAAGCCGGGAAGGCTTTATCAATAAAACAAAGGAAGTATGGAGGAGGTTTGACATGAGTTTAAGAGAAAATGCTAACTTGGAAATCAGTGAGCTTCAGCAGGTCTTTGACCGTATGAGCGACGCGGATATCGAGCCGCTCATGGACGCACTTATATCGGCTAAGAAGGTCGTGTGCTACGGTGCGGGGCGCGAAGGTCTGGGCTTGAAGTTTTTCGTGATGCGCCTTATGCATCTCGGAAAGGATGCACACTGGGGCATGGAAGATACATCCCCGAACGTAGGACCGGGCGATGTGTTTATGGTTTCCTGCGGTCCCGGCTTTTACAGCCATGTGGTCTATCTTGCGGAGCTTGCCAAGAAAGCGGGCGCGAAGGTCGTCACAGTGACTGCCGCACCCGACAGTGACATCGGTCGCGTGTCCGATGTGGTTTGCTGGCTGCCGGCGATGGCATGGAGAGCCAAGGGTGATCTCGTGCAGACAAAGCAGACGATGGGCAATCTATATGAACAGTCCGCCGTGTTGCTCTTTGATGTGATTTCTCAGGAACTTAAAGTGAAGATGGGGTTGAGCGACGAGGAAATGGAAGCTCGCCACAGAAATTACGAATAAAACTCTATTCGCCACAGGCGAAACAAAGCACGGCTATCAAATACATTTTGATAAAAAGAAAAGGAGAAAAAGTATGAAAAAGATCATCGCACTCATCCTCGCTTTGTGCATGGTGTTCGCGCTGACCGCATGCGGACAGTCCACCACTGCCACAACCGCAGAGACACCTGCCGCCAATGCAACTGCGGCAGACGCAACAGCATCCAGCGGAGAAGAAGGTCCGAGTGGCAAGCTCGTCCTCTGGGAATGCACATCGGATCGCGGCGTACTTGCCGAGGCGTATGCTAATGCCTTTATGGAGAAGTACCCCAACATCGAATTCAGCTATGAGGCCAAGCCCGAGAACATGATGAGTACAGCCCTCACCACTGCGTTTGAGTCCGGCAACGGTCCTGACGTGTACGCACACTGCGGCACCAAGAACGCGGTGTTCGAGGGTCAGGTCAGCGCGGGCAATGCCGTTGAACTGACTGACATTGTCGATATGTCTCTCTTTGAAAAGGACGGAAACCCGACTGCGGTATCTGAAATCTGCTACATTGACGGCACTCTCTACGCTGTTCCCTCCGCCGCAATTGACACCCGCACCGTGTATTACAATGTGGATATCTTTGAGAATATGGGCTACGCTGTTCCCACTAGCCTTGCCGAGTTTGAGGCACTGTGCGATCAGATGCTCGCAGACGGTATAGTTCCTCTTACTCTTGCCGCGGCTGACTGGGCATCCATCATGCATGCATGGGACTTCCTCATGTGTACTCAGGACGGCGGACCCGACTTCTTCACCAGACTTTCCGAAGGCACTGCCGAGTTTAACGAGGATGTCAACGTCAAGGGTCTGGAGCTTCTTGTAGACTGGAACAAGAAGGGCTACTTCTCCGTCAGCTCCGCGATGAACGATGCAAACGCGGCATGCATGGAGTTTGCGAGCGGTGGCACCGGCATGATAATCTGCGGCTCTTGGTTGCTCTCCACCATCAGAAACTCCAACGAGAATCTCAACTTTGACGTGTTCAAGCTCCCGAACGTTGCCGACAACGCCACCTATGCCTGCACTACTGCAAACGGCGGTTACAGCATCAACCCCAACAGCCAGAACATGGAGGCTGCACTGTTGTTCATAGAGTGGATGACGACGGTTGAGGGTCAGCAGACCTTTGTTGACGCACAGTCTGCTATTCCCGCACTTGAAGAGACTCCGTCCAAGGATCATGTTGCAACCGAGATCGGTACTGCCGATGTGCTCCTCTCCTGCAACGAGGAGACCATATTCCACTATGGTGCAAAGGCCGAGGAATACTTTGAACTTAACATCATGAACGTGTTCGGCGGTCTTATCACGCCGCAGGAATTCTGCGATAACGTTTGGGCTAACATCGACTGAGCCTACTCACCCATGAACCGTTAAACCTTTACCGGTCAAGCATATATGGTTCATATATTGCTTGACCGGTATGTAATACCCGAGATAAGGATATTTGCTATATGAAAAAAAGAAGAACTCATTTATGGTTTATGTTGCCGGGGTTGGTGTTCTACTGCGCATTCATGATCTTCCCGCTGATAGCAACCGTGGGACTGAGCTTCACCTCTTGGGACGGAGTGGGACACATATCGCTCGTAGGTATTAAAAACTATATCTCGCTTCTTACAGACCCGATAAATTCTACACAGTACTTTAATGCGTTTTGGAACAACATAAAGTTCATTCTGTGCGAATACTGCATTGCAGTTCCCGTGCAGCTTCTTGTGGCGTACATGTTTTACAGCAAGGTGCGCTGGCACAAGTTCTTTCAGAGTATGTTCTTTATGCCGTATGTGCTTAGCGCACCTGTTATAGGCTTCTTCGCGCTTATAATGTTCAACGCAAACTTCGGAATAGTCAATAAGGCACTTTTGGCACTTGGAGTATCGAGAACTGCCTTGCCTGCGTGGCTTGCAGATCCAAATATGGTGTTTCCGCTTATGTTCCTTATCAGCCTTTGGTACAGCTCGACTATAGGCATGCTTATCATACTTTCCAGCATGAAGAATGTGTCGCATGACACTATAGAGGCGGGCATGATAGACGGAGCGAACACATGGCAAAGATTTTTCCATATTATCCTGCCGGATATAGGACCCGGAATGATTAACGTACTCGTTTTGGACATTATTTGGGGTATAACCCTTTTTGACCTGCCCTATACCTTGGCGGGAACCTACGGCGGCGTAGGCGGAAAGCTGGACTTTGTCAACATGTTTTTCTATCGTCAGGCGTTCGGTAGCGGTAGCATGAGCAAATTGCAGACCGATTTGGGCTTTGCCGCGACGATAGGTGCTGTCACATTTATATTCATTCTGATTTTTACCTCTCTGATGAACAAGCTTCTCAGCAAGGTCGAATGCTGGAACGAGTGAGGAGGACAAGCTATGCCGAAAAAACATCTGGGACATAAAAGCTGGCTTTTGACAGTTTTACTTTGTTTATACAGCTCTATTATTCTATTGCTTTTATATATCACCTTTATTTCCTCTTTCAAATCCAGCACAGAGATAGTGACAAACATATTCGCTCTGCCGAAGAAGTGGGATCTGAGTCATTATAAGCAGGTGATATTTCAGGATCATTTCCTGAAATATATGTTCAACAGTATTTTCATCAGCGTCATTTCAATTGTCGGACTTCTGATAGTGTCGAGCATGCTCGGCTATGGTTATGCACGATTCAATTTCAGAGGAAAGGGCTTTTTGCAGACCTTTATTCTCATGGGCATGATGTTCCCGATACAGCTCGGCGTATTGGTGAATTTCCGCGTGATAAATGCGGCAGGGCTTGTCAACTCTCCGTGGGGCTTGATAATGATTTATATCGGAAACCTGTCATTGTCCACTTTCTTGTTTATGAAGTTCTTCCATAAGCTTCCGCCATCTCTTGCCGAAAGTGCGAAGCTGGACGGGGCAAACGAGTTTACGATTTTCGTCAGAATCATGATTCCTCTTTCCAAGCCCGTCATCGGCACGGCGGCTTTGGTATCCGGCTTGACGATATACAATGACTTCTATATGCCGCTTATCTTCCTCAGTGGAGAACAACGCACAGCCACGGTTATGCTTCAGGGAAATCTGTCCGCCTTTCTCTTTTACATTGAGAAGATTTTCCCCATGGTAGTTATCAGCATTATCCCTGTGATAATAATGTATCTGCTCTGTTCAAAACAGCTTATCGAGGGCTTGACCGCCGGCGCGGACAAGAGCTGAACGGTATAAATGAGTATGGGAGAAGTTTATATGAACCCAAGTGTGCTATATGACCGCGCTTTTTCTTCACTCGGAGAAACAATCGACGAACGCCGTGCAAGAGGGATCTACATGGCAATGGGCTATTCAAGCGACTTGGATCTCATATGCTCTGTAGACGGAGAACATCTCAGCAAGCTAATTGAAGAATACCTCACCCCTCAGGAGCAAAACGAGATAACCAGACCGGGAATTGTGACAGATGCGAAAACACTTATCAGGGCGATAGTGTATCACTGTGTCACCGGGCTTGGCGGTGAGATTGGGATAACAGACCCGAAAATCGCCTGTGATCTGTTTGAGCATTCAAAGGGAATGGGTGGCACGGGTGTGCAGGCGGCGATGGCTCTCGCCCGACTCGGTTGTCCGTCAATAGTACATCTTACGGATGACTCTGCCGATGTGACTCGCCTTTTGGACAATGAGTGCATTCATACAGTTTCCGACGAGGGCGAGCTTATACGCGCGGGAGAAAAGCGTGAGATTAACGGGCGGGAAATACACTTTATAATACAGTTCAGAAAAGGTGATATTATACGTCTTGCCGGGCATGAACTCAGCCTGCCTGCATCAAACAGGCTTATCGTTGTCGAGACACATATTAATTCGCGTCTTCCTTTTCAGAAAAGCTATTTCGATTGGGTTGAGACGAATGCAAAGAGTGTCAGCAGTCTCCTTGTCAGTAGCTTCAACTGCATACAGAGCGAAGAGATACTGAATGAACGACTCGAGACGATAGTCAATCACATATGCCGATACAGGGAGAATAATCCAAATGGCGTGGTATATGCCGAAGATGGGTTTTATCACAGCAAAAGCATACAGAAAAGTGTGTACGAACGCCTGTACGGTCTTGTGGACATTGCCGGAATAAACGAAGAGGAGCTTACGCAGGCTCTTGAAGTCTTCTGCGGCTATGAGCTTGATATTGACGATTTTGCATCGTGCCTTGAAGGCTTGGAGACAATGTGCGAGTATCTTCAAGTGAGAAAGGGAATGGTGTTGCATACGAAGGACTATTCACTCTATTACGGCGCGGAAAGCGACTTTGAGATAGAGAAGGGACTGGTCTACGGAAATCTAATGGCCACGGCAAAGGCAATGCACGGTTACTACGGAGGGAAGAACGAACTCGCGGGGGTAATGAGCCTTGAGTTTAGCCGCAAGGGTTTGGATTTTCTTGCGTATCTTGATAATGTAATGCCTCGGCGAAGTGCGTTGCTAGTACCCACAAGGTATCTGAATGCACCGAAATACACCATAGGTCTGGGAGACTCATTCCTTGCGGGAATGCAGATGTGTTTTATGTAGAAAGGTTATACGGTCGCGGCATCGTGATACTGCGGTGTCGCGCCGCGAATGTCGGTCATGAATATGCGCCGTACTGTCAAAGCCGGCTTAAATGACAAGCCGCACATGGGAAAAAGGCGGTTTGCCGCGATGGTGGCGGGAAACATTGTTCTCGGTCTTGGAATAGGCATCTTCAAGCTCTCCGGAATGGGGAACGACTCATCAAGCGCGATGGTGATAGCCGTTGCCGAGACGGTGGGGCTTCCGTTTTCTGTTACGTCTATAATATTCAACTTCTTTTGCTTTCTCGTCGAGGTTTTTCTCGGCAAAGGCATGATAGGCATAGGTACTTTCTTTAACTGGGGGCTTGTGGGTGTGTTTGCGGATCTGCTGGTCTACTCGGTTACCTATCTGCTCGGAGTGCCGCAGACATTTGTATACAGGCTTGTCGTCATGCTGGTGGGTGTTGTCGTGCTTAGCATAGGCTGTTCTCTTTATCAGACGGCGGATATGGGTATCAGCCCGTATGACAGTCTGGCTCTGATCATATCAAAGCGGCTGAAGCTACCGTATTTCTGGTCGAGAATCGCAACGGACAGTAGCTGTGTCGCGGTTGCGTTGGCTTTACATGGTCTGATAGGGCTGGGGACGCTTATATGCACTTTCGGACTCGGACCGTTCGTCAGCTTTTTCAACAGCACTCTCTCAAAACGAATAGTTGAGGGAAGAGCGGGGAATTGAATAAAAAACAGGCAGGGGCGTTTAGCCCCTGCCCGGTGCATTTTACGTCAGCTTTATTTATCCCGGCTTTTGCACACAAGGGCAACGGCGAGGGCGAAGAACACGGCGGCGCAGATCCCGCCGGCGGAGGCGGTGAAGCCCCCGGTGAACGCGCCGAGGAGACCGGACTTTGCCACGGCTTCACGCACACCCTTTGCAAGGGTGTTGCCAAAGCCCGTCAGCGGCACACTTGCCCCCGCACCCGCAAAATCCACAAGCGGCTGATAAAGCCCCAACGCACCGAGAACCACGCCCACCACGACATAGCTTGTCAGGATCCGCGCGGGTGTGAGCTTCGTGCGGTCGATAAGCACCTGCCCTATCACGCACAGCATACCGCCGACGGCAAACGCTTTTATATAATCCAACAAACTGCCCATGCTCATTCCTCCGTTTCCAATGCCACGGCGTGGCATATGCCGGGTATACTGCGCCCCTGCTGGGTACTTGTCGGACTCATGAGTGCGCCTGTCGCCGCAAACAGCACACGCCGCCATATACCCTTGTGCATTGAGGGCAATATATGCCCGGACAATACGCTCGCACAGCACCCACAGCCCGAGCCGCCGGAATGCACGTCCTGAGTGCGCGTGTCGTATATCAGCATGCCGCAGTCCATGTACCGTGCGCCGAGATGCACACCGTCGCGGGCAAAGAGCGCGGCGAGGATATCATGCCCCTGTGCGCCGAGATCGCCGGTGAAAATAGCGTCGTAATACTCGGGAGTGCGCCCCGTGTCGGCAAAATGCGCCGTGAGCGTTTCATATGCCGCGGGTGCCATCGCCGCGCCCATGTTGTTTGCGTCCGTTATACCCGCGTCGGTTATCCTGCCGAGGGTGACATGGGTGACGGCGGGTGCGCCGTCGTTGCCTGCCTCGGCGGCGGAGAGCATTACCGCACCCGCACCGGTCACTGTCCACTGAGAGGTGGGGGTGCGCTGTCCACCGTATTCGAGAGGAAAGCGGTATTGCCGCTCGGCAGTGCAGAAATGTGAACCTGTGACGGTGCAGATGTGCGCCCCATACCCACCGTCGAGTAGCATCGCCGCGATAGCCAAGCCCTCCGCCATGGTTGAGCATGCTCCATACACCCCTAAGTGCGGCACACCGGAGTCGGCAAGGGCGAAGGTGGAGCTGACGCACTGGTTGAGAAGATCACCCGCGATGACGGCATCAAGTGCGCCGGGCTTTAACTCCGCTTTAGTGCATACAAGCTCGAATGCCTCGCGTAGCATGTGTGCCTCGGCGGCCTCCCACGTGCTTTCGCCGAAATAGGAATCCGGATAGACGCGGTCAAAGCAGGCTTTCAGCGGTCCTAAACCCTCGCGCTTGCCCACCACCGCCGCAGATGCCGCCGCGCACGGCTTCGTCGGCAATATAACTGTCTGTGCGCCGAGCTTTTTCATCGCAATACCTCACTTACAAGTTTAATAAGTCTAGTATTGCCCGAAATGTGCAAAATATCAAACCCGCACCGAGTGAAGCAACTCCTCGGTGCGGGCTTTGTGCGGTTTATGCGGTTTTTCGTGTTATTTCACGGTTTTTGAGACCTCGTGGGCGATGGCGAAAAAGTCCTTATAGCTGTCGCGCATCTCCTCTCGGCAGGCGAAGCCGTGGCGTATATGCGTGTCGAAATCGAGCGGGATAGTGACACAGCCGTAGAAGAGCTTGCCTATGTCCTCGTCGGCGGTGTATATGCCGCCCTTGCCGATAAGCTGTAAGATCTCGTATTTGTCGTTTTTCGGCTCGACGAGCGGAACGTGCAGACCGCAGGATTCTATATACATCAAAAGATATCGGCTGAGCTTCAAGTTCTCCGTCGGCACGATGAGGGAGTATCCGTCCAGATCCTCCGGCTTTAGTATCTTTTTTTGCGCGAGAGGGTGATCGTCGGACATGACGCAATAGCTTGTCACGGTCGACAGCTCCTCCAAATATATCCCCGGCGGGCATAGACCGTCGGTCGCAAAGTGTTCAATGATGTCATAGCGGTAGTTACGCAGACCGTCCAACCAGCCGCCGAAATCGGTGTCCGTCACAAACTCCGGGGGTACGGCATCAGGGTGCGTTCGGACATAGCTGCTACACACAGCCTCCATAAAGGTGGGGAGCTTGATGGAGTTCATCATGGGAATGCGTATGCTTTTTTCCGCCTTGCTCGCCAGACGACAACGAGACAGGGTGCGTGCATACATCGCCGACAGCTCCTGCGCCCCCGCAAGAAACTCCTTCCCCGCGAGCGTGAGTGTCACGCCCCTTTTCGTGCGAGTGAATAGCTTTGCCCCGACCTCCTCTTCAAGAAGATCCATCTGCTGTGCAAGAGCCTGCGGCGATATAAAAAGCTCCTTTGCCGCGGCGGTTATACTGCCGGTCTGAATGACCGTCATGTAAGAATACAGCCACTTGCTGTTCATTTCAATCCCTCCGAATGCACCTGTATCAGGTTTTGACCTGATACAGCTGGTAGATTAAACTGTTTTATTTTTAACGCACTTGTTGCTACAATAATAACAGGCGTGATAAAGGCTGTCAAGCCAACACTTTGTATCGACACACTCCGCGTGGAAGGGCTTGACCGTCTTTTGACCGAAACAAAAAATATTTGATATCGGAGGAAAAGAAAAATGGCAGAAAAGAAAATGCAGGTAGACTCTCTTCATCATCAGATGACCACCGTCAAGGATATGGACGCGGCGATCCACCTCTATCAGGACGTTCTCGGTCTGGAGCTGACCTCCCGCCTCATCGTCCCCAACGACATTCTTCCCGATGATGTCGGTTCAAGCAAGGTATTTTCCGACGGCATCGACCACATCTGGGAGATTGCCACACTCGACAACTGGAAGGGCGCACCCATTGAGCTGTGCCACCCGATTTATCCCCCTGTCGAGGTCATGACCCCCAAGACAGACTACGGCTATACCGGTCACACCGAGCAGGGCTTCGCCGTCACGGATATCCACGGCTGGTATGACTGGATAGTCGAGAACGGCTATCGTACCCAGTCCCCCGTATGGGAAGCCGCACCAGGTTGCTATTCATTTGCGTTCTACGATGTTGAGGGCAACGTCATTCAGCTCTATGAAGACCCGGCTCACCCCGCAATCCCCGCATGGACGAAGATGGATCTCCCCGTCAGCGACTTCCGTACTCCCGAGCAGAAGGAATGGGCGGAGAAGACCTATAAAGACTGATACGAGCCTCGAAAATCAAAAAATACATAAAGGAGATATCGCAATGAAAATTATACGCTTTGATCACATGCATGTTTCTCCCGACAGCTATGACGAATTCGTCGGCAATCTGCAAAAGCTTATCGGACACGACGTGGTTATGAATATGCCCATGCCCGACTATGGTATGGATGTTGCCTATGAGCCGTTCCCCATTGGTGTGGAGGCGTTCAAGATAGTTGCCGAGCATAACGACACTTATTCCTATAAAGCCGCAAGCACCGAAAAGGGTATATTCTCTATCGCGTTCAAGGTGGAAAACCTCGCCGAGGCGACCGCCGAGATGGAGGCAAAGGGCTGGAAAAAACTCGAGGAGTACCCCAATGGTCCTATACAGGAGGCACTTTTTGACACGAAGAGGGACTTCGGCTTCTACATGGAACTCATCGAGTACCCCTTTGACACGATGTTCGACATGTTCGCCATGGCGAATCAAGGCTGATAAAGGCTGATAAAAAAGGAGGATTTTGACGTATGTGGTTTATGAACGAAGAACGCGAAATGTTGCAGAGCATGGCGCATGACTTTGCCGAGAGCGAGGTTAAGCCCTTTATAAACGAGATGGAGGAACACGGCACGTTCCCCCACGAGATAATGAGAAAGGCCGCCGAGTGCGGCATCACCGGCCTCATCCTGCCCGAAAGCTGCGAGGGCACGGGGCCGAGCTGGGTCGACTTCGGCATCTGCGTGGAGGAGATATCCAAGGAAAGCTGCGTCGTGGGCAACTGCCTTGCCTCCCAATACGCCGGCACCAGCCTTTTGACCATGCTCGGCCGCCCCGACATTGAAGAAAAGCTCCTCAAGCCCATCTGCCGCGGCGAATTCATAATGGCCACCTCCCAGTGCGAGCCGTGCGGCCAGACCCGCCTTGACGACCAAAAGAGCCACTTTGAGCTTGACCCCGAAACCAATGAGGTCATCCTCAACGCCAGCAAGATTTTCACCACCAACGCGGGCGAGGCCGAGTGGTATCTCGTCGGCGCGAAAGCCCCCGAGGGCATGGGCGGCAAGTTCGGCTATGTTCTCGTCCACAAGGACACTCCGGGCGTCATCTGCGCGCATGTTGAGCACAAGATAGGCTGGAACGGCTCGTCCACCGGCTCGATGATTTACAACAACGTCCGCGTTCCGATGGAAAATCTCATGCTCGTGATGGACATGGACGAAGAGACCACCTATTACGGCGGCGGCAACATCGGCGTGCTGGTTGCACTCACCGCGATAGGCGGTGCCGAAGGCGTCCTCGAAAAGACCATTGAAAACGCCAAGAGCCGCATGCACGGCGACAAGAGCATTTGGGATTCCTATCAGGCCATGCGCCACACCATCGCCGAGCTGTGGATGGACGTGGAGATGCTGCGCTGCGCGGTTTACACCATACTCGAAAACATCGACAAGGGCGACCCCGACGCACTCAATCAGGCGTGGGCAATCAAGTCCAAGGCCGCGAGAATGTTCGAGCATGTGGCAAGCGAGTGCATCGTGCTCAACGGCGGCAACGGCGTCATCCGCGAAAACGGCATTGAGCGTTACCTGCGCGACGCGAAGGTGTGCTCCATCGGCTGCTTTGCCCTGCCGCACATCACCGAGATGATCGCCAACCACCTTTAATTGCGAGAGGAAAATACAATGGCACTTAACATAGCGGTATGTCTCAAGGTCGCCCCCGATCCCGAACAGTACGGCAAAATAAGACTCGACCCCATCACAAAGACGCTTGTGCGCGAGGGTATAGACTCCGTCATAAGCTCCACCGACCTTCACGCGCTCGAGCTTGGTTTACAGCTTAAAAAGCAGTTTGGCGGCAAGGTGACTCTCATTTCCATGGGACCGCCCGCGAACGAAAAACAGCTCCGTGAAGGCTTGGGCTACGGCGCGGACGAGGCGGTTTTGCTAAGCGACAGAAAGCTCGGCGGCGCGGATGCGCTTGCCACGTCCTACACACTTTACAAGGGGCTTGAAAAGACAGGACCTTATGACCTTGTCCTCCTCGGCAACATCAGCGATGACGGCTCGACCGCCCATGTTCCGTCTCAGCTGGGCGAATGGCTGGGTGTTGCACATTTGACGGACGTGATCGCCTTTGCCGCAGAGGAAGAGACCTTCGCACTCGTCACAAAGGACATCGAGGGCGCGGCGGCAACGTACAAGGTGAAGCTCCCGGCAGTTCTCGGCGTGACGAAGCGGCTGAACACAGTGCGTCACCCGAATGTGCGCGACATATTTGCCGCAAAGAAAAAGCCGCTTACCGTGATCACGGCGGCGGATCTCGACGAGCTTGATGAAAGCTGCATCGGTCTTGCCGGATCGCCCACTCAGGCGGTCGGCTATCTCAGCGCGGACTTCCACCGCGAGTGTACCGAGATCGGCGGCAAGCCCGCTGAGGTCGCGGTAGAGCTTGCAAAGCTCATAAAGAACGTGTGCAAATAAGGAGGGTGTAAAAAATGTCTAAGGAAATATGGATTTTTGCCGAGATTACCGATGGCGTTGTAGCCCCTGCGTATTATGAGATCCTTTCCGAGGCAGTGCGAGTTTACGCCACTGCGGCGGAAAAGCCCGCCTTTGCCGCACTTGCCCTTTCCGCAGACGGCAAGGCAATCGAGGAGCTTAAAAAGAGCGGTGTGGACAGGGTGGTGACTGTCGAGCATGCTAAGCTTGCGGCATATAACCCCATGTACTTCACCGAGGGGTTCACAGCCGCCGTAAGACAGCTCAAGCCCGACGTTGTCCTTGTCGCGGCAAGCTCCGTCGGTTCTGAGCTTGCACCCTCCGTTGGCGCGAGACTGCGTACCGGTCTTGCCGCACACTGCACCCGGCTTGCACTCGACGAGAGCGGCGAGCTGCACATGATAGCCCCCGCATTCGGCGGCAACCTCATGGGCGAGTACATTATCCCCAATGCAAGACCCATCATGGCGTCGATAAAGCCGGGCGTGTTCGAGTGCGACGCACTCGCGGCGAAAGATGCGGAAGTGGTTTCCGTTGCCGTGTCTACGCTCGACGGCCTTGACGCGGGCATTGAACTTGTCGAGATAAAGCAGAGCGAAATGACCGAGACCCCCGTGGACAAGGCGGATTACTTGGTTTGTGCGGGCTTCGGCTGTGCCGTGAGCGGGAATCTGGACAAGGCAAAGGAGCTTGCAAAGCGTATCGGCGCGACTATGTGCTACACCCGTCCGCTTGCCGACCTTGGCTATTACCCCAACGAAAAGGGTATGGTCGGCACCTCCGGCAAGACCGTAAAACCCAAGTTCTATATAGGCTTCGGCGTTTCCGGCGCGGGTCAGCACGTATGCGGCATGAAGGACAGCGGTCTCATCGTCAACGTCAACAACGACCCCACGGCGCAGTCGTTCAACATCTCCAACTACAAGGTGGTTGCCGATTGCGGCGCGATACTCGAAGAGCTGTTGAACATAATCTGATTATATTAAAAAAGGAGATTAATATTATGGCACTTTCCGCTGACAGCAAAGTAAAAGACCTCGCGGCAAATCCGCAGGCATGTGAAATCTGCAAGAAGTACGGCATGGACTTGACCGACAAGCGCATCAAGATGGCGTTCGGCATCTCCGCCCGCGCGCTTCAGAAGTTCCCCGCCACCGGCATGAGCCTTGAAAACCTCGAAGCCATGGATGCCGAACTCAAGGCGGCAAACCTAGAGTAAGACGAAGTATAAACAACACAATACAGTCAACACACGCCGCGAGAATCTGCGGCGTGTGTTGTTTCAAGCTGTCAGAGAGTTATGCAGGAATTGTTCGTGCTATTTGCTATACACGGCATTGCGGGTGTGCAATGCCGATTCAATACGAGTTTGATATGAATTTCTGCAATGCCGAGCCGAACGACCCTGAGCGGGGGCTGTTGAGATGAAGTGTGCGGAAAATGGGTCATGCGCGAGCTTTGGCGCATGACCCGTTGTTTTTCGTCATGTATCAGCTTATTTTCAGAGTCTCCCACAGGCTTGTGACGTAGTCGAGCATTTCCTGATCCAAAGTGCGATAGGCGTACTCATTATACAGCGCGGCGAAGTCGTCAAGCTCGGGATAGAGGATCTCCATTGCCTCCTCGCCCATCTCCTCGATGTACCCGGCATCGGTGTAGACAGCCGAGTTCGGAGAGGCGTAGCAGATGTACTCCGCGTTTGCTATGGCGGGTTCGGGGGAGAGCATATAGTTTATGAATATTTCCGCAAGCTCCTTGTGCTGGGCGCAGGAGGGGATACACATCGCGTCGAAGAAGTAGTTGGTGCGCTCAGGGTAATAGAAGCGCAGGTCAACGCCCTCTGCCTGTGCATCCAGCATGGTGAAGTAGTCACCGGCGTAGTAGGCGGCAACGGCGGCCTCGCCGGACTCCATCATGTTGTATATCTCATCCATGACATAGCTCTTCACAAGTGGAGACTGCGTCTTCAGCTCGTCAAGTGCGCGTTGCCACTCGGCGTGGTCGGCACTGTTCACGTCGAGACCGAGGCGGTACTGTGCCGTGCCGAACGCGTCACGCGAGTTGTTGAATTGTAGGATATTCCCCGCGTATTTCTCGTTCCACATCAGCTCCCAGCCGTGTGCGTCCGCCTCGTCGACAACCGCGGCGTTATATATAACGCCGATAACGCCGTAGGTATACGGCACGGTGTAAACATC
>CAZBYU010000010.1:0-16738 GCA_964496235.1 uncultured Oscillospiraceae bacterium
ATAATGTAGTGTTATTATACATGGTATTTCTACTAAATTCAAGCTTTATATTCGTTTGTCCAAAATTTCTGTGTATTGGCTTCTGAATTCGCCGAAACGTCCTTTGTCAAGGCTTTCGCGTATGCGGCGTGTAAGTGAATTGTAAAAATACAGATTATGAGCCACGGCAAGGCGCATTGCAAGCATTTCCTCCGCTTTGAAAAGATGGCGCACATATGCGCGAGAATAACGGCGGCAGACCGGGCAATCGCAAAGCGGGTCAATAGGCTCACTATCACGGGCATACTTCTCGTTTTTTATGTTGATTATACCGTTCCATGTAAACAAATGCCCATGCCGCCCGTTTCTTGCGGGCATGACGCAGTCAAAGAAGTCGACCCCGCGGTACACACTCTCTATTATGTTGCTCGGCGTACCCACGCCCATGAGATAGCGTGGCTTATCCTTGGGCATATACTCCTCTACGGCTTCGATAGTGTCGTACATCTCTTGATGGGTCTCACCAACCGCAAGACCGCCTATCGCATATCCCGGTAAATCAAGCTCCGCAATACGTTTCATATGGTCAATGCGGATATCATGGAACACCGTGCCTTGATTGATGCCGAAGAGCATTTGACCGGGATTGACTGCATCGTCGCGGCTATTGTACTCGGCAAGTGCCGCCTTGCATCTTTCAAGCCAACGTACTGTGCGAGCGCATGACCGCTCCACATAATCGCGCGGCGAAGGGATTTTAATGCACTCGTCAAACGCCATGGCAATATCCGAGCCGAGGTTTGCCTGTATCCGCATGCTCTCCTCGGGTCCCATAAAAATATGCCGACCGTCGACGTGCGAGTTGAAATTGACGCCCTCCTCGTTTATCTTGCGAAGCTTGGCAAGCGAGAAAATCTGAAACCCGCCGCTGTCTGTGAGGATAGGACCGTCCCAAGTCATGAACTTATGTAAGCCGCCCATTTCCTTGACAAGCTCGTCACCGGGACGAACATGCAGATGATAGGTGTTGGAAAGCTCCACCTGACAGCCAATCTCTTTCAAATCGCGTGCCGAGAGTGCGCCTTTTATCGCGCCCTGAGTTCCGACATTCATAAATACAGGAGTCTGAACCGTGCCATGCGGCGTTTCAAATTCGCCACGTCTGGCTCTCCCCTCTTGCTTTATCAGTTTGTACACCGAATTACTCCTTAATACTTTTCATTATTGTCAGTGAATGAACATTGCGTCGCCGAACGAGAAAAACCTGTAACGCTCCTCAACGGCAATTCTGTACGCATTCAGCACATGCTCTCGTCCAGCAAGTGCGGAGACGAGCATGATAAGCGTACTCTCAGGGAGATGAAAATTCGTTACCAGTGCATCAACGCACTTGAATTGATACCCTGGATAAATAAATATATCCGTCCAGCCGGAGCATGGCTTCAAAGACCCGTCGTGGTCGGCAAAGCTCTCCAGCGTGCGGCATGAAGTCGTGCCGACGGCAACAATTCTACCGCCGTTTTTCTTTGTTTCGCTTACTATCTGTGCCGTTTCCTCGGGGATTATGCAAAACTCGGAGTGCATCTCGTGCTGTTCAATGTCATCTTCCTTGACGGGTCGGAACGTACCCAGACCGACATGAAGCGTCACATAGCATATCTTTACGCCCTTATCCGATATTTTTTTCAAAAGCTCGGGAGTGAAGTGCAAGCCCGCCGTAGGCGCGGCGGCACTGCCAAGCTCGCGGGAATAGACGGTTTGGTAACGCTCAGGGTCGTTAAGCTCCTCTTTTATATACGGCGGAAGCGGCATTTTACCCAAGCGTTCGAGTACCTCAAGGAAAATACCCTCAAAGTCAAAACGCACAATGCGGTTTCCACCCTCGACAACACTCTCGACCTCCGCAGAAAGCTCACCATTGCCAAACGTAAGGTGAGTGCCGGGCTTGGTCTTTCTTCCCGGGCGACTGAGGCATTCCCAACGCCCTTCTCCGAGATCACGGAGCAACACAAGCTCCACTGCGCCGCCGCTCTCCCTCGCGCCGATGAGCCGCGCAGGAAGAACGCGCGAATTGTTGAGAACCAGGCAGTCGTTTTCATTCAAATAATCGGGCAGCTCGAAAAAATGTTTATGCGCCGTTTCGCCCGTTTCCTTATCCAACAGCAAAAGCCGAGAGCTGTCGCGCTTTTCAAGCGGAGTCTGCGCGATAAGCTCCTGCGGGAGATAAAAATCAAAATCGGATTTCTTCATCATTCATTCTCCAATTACGCAACAATAATCATGTCGATTATTATAACAGACTGTTCGATATTTTTCAATCATTCAGTAATAACCGCTCATTTTTCCGAATAGTATAGCCATGCCGAAAAAAACATCAATTCAGGAGGCTTTTTTATGGTAAAAACACCTGTGTTCAAAGGCTCATGCACGGCACTTGTCACGCCGTTTACCGAGCACGGCATTGATTATGAGCAGTTGAAGAAAAATATAGACTTTCAGTTTGAAAACGGCACTGCCGCTATCGTCGTGTGCGGCACAACAGGCGAGAACGCCACAGTGACACGCAATGAATATGAAGAGCTGGTGCGTTATGCCGTAAGGGCAAATGGCGGCAGGATGAAGGTAATTATCGGTGTCGGCAGTAACAACACCGACATCGCGCTCAAAAACGCCGAGAACGCCCGCTTCGCCGGAGCGGACGCTATACTCATGGTAACACCGTACTACAATAAGTCCACGCAAGCAGGGCTTGTTGAACACTTCACTTATGTAGCCGACCGAGTAGATATCCCCATGATACTCTATAATGTTCCCGGACGCACCGGTATAGGGATTGCCACGGAAACGTACAAAGAATTATCCAAGCATCCGAACATTGTAGGCGTAAAGGAAGCCTCCGGTGACTTAAAGCTTGTCGGGGATATCGTAAGTCGTTGCGGCGATGACTTGTACATATGGAGTGGGAACGATGATAACACCGTGCCGATGATGTCTCTGGGTGCATTGGGCGTTATCTCCGTTGCGTCAAACATCGTTCCGGGTGCTATATCGAAACTATGTCAGTTGTGTTTAGACGGTTGCTTCAAGGAGGCAACCGAATTATATGCCAAATACGCGCCACTTTTCTCCGCACTCTTCATCGAAACAAATCCTATACCTGTCAAAGCCGCAATGAAAATGCTCGGCAAAGATACAGGCATATTGCGTCTGCCGCTCACTAAGCTAAGTGATGAACACTTTACATATCTGAGAAACACCATGAGTGAAGCCGGGCTGAACGTTTGATAGTCTTATAATCAATGGGAGCTATACGAAATGTATAGCTCCCTAAATACTTCACAGTTGAACAAGCTCGACCTTTTTGATGAAATCCACAGTAGGCTCACTATGTCCGGGTATGCAAACACTCAGCGAACAGTCTCCAATTTTGGTATAGAAAAGCCCCGGCATGTGCAAAACCGAAAACGAAGCAAGGGGTGTAGCAAGCCCTGTACCGAGAGCTTTTATATAGCTCTCTTTTTTGCTCCATATCTCTGTAAACGCCGCATCTTTATCCGCACCGCTTTCAACATACGCGCATTCATCTTCGGCAAAAAACCGCACGGCAAGCTCCGGCTTATATTCGGTTATGTATTGTATATCCAGACCGACTTCTTCATCACACATTGCACACGCAACAGTATCTGCGGAATGTGAAATGTTGAAGTATACCCCACCGTTGTCAAGATAGGGCTTGCCGTATTCTCCCGTGAATATATCCGGCGGAATGGCTATGTTCGGGGCGCATTCACTCAAAGCATGCACCAGCAAAAGCTCTGCCGCAACGGAAGCATTACGTGTATGCGCTGGCTTTAGCTTATCAAGCCTCGCTCTTCTGTAATCGGAAAGCGGATATACTCCTCTTTCGTCAATCTCGGGAATATCGGCGTAGTATATTTTCAGCATTACGCCTGCATAGCGGTAATGGTTTTGCCGATAAGTTCACTAAGCTCCATTCCGAGCATGTCGGCACCTGTGCGAATTACATCTCTCGAACAGCCGGCGGCAAACTTTTTGTCCTTGAACTTTTTCATAACGGACTTGACTTCCATGCCGTCAAGCCCTGTCGGGCGCATAAGTGCCGCCGCACCGATAAGTCCGGTAAGTTCGTCTGTGGCAAAAAGCACCTTTTCCATATACTTCACCGGCTCAACATCAATGCAAATGCCGTAACCATGGCTTACGACCGCATGTATAACGTCCTCGTCGACAGCAAGCTCTCTGAGCATCTCAAAAGCCTTGACGCAGTGTTGCTCAGGGTAAAGCTCGAAATCTATATCATGCAACATGCCGACAGTGCGCCAAAAATCGACTCTTTCGGGGTCATACTCCTTTGCGAACTCTCCCATGACCTTGGATACGGTTTCAGCATGCTGGATGTGAAAGGCTTCTTTATTATAACGCTCTATAAGCTCTTTCGCCTGTTCGGGTGTTGGTATGTAACTCATATATTCAACCTCCTTTTATACGCTCTATAATATTCTTTTTATAACAATATTGCAAGAGTTAAAGCGATTCAAATGTAAAAAACAGAGCGCGACACATGTATCAACTGTGTCTCGCTCTATTTCCGGTGTAATCACTTTTTCGCGCTGTCTGCCGGTACAGCGTCGGCTGTTGCGATATCAGTGTCCTTTGCGCTATCGTTCTTCACATCGTTTTCAATCTTGTCATCGTCGATAATCCCGTCCTCGTCAGCGACTCTTCCGTTGTCATCATCGGGTGGTATCGTCGGCATAACGGTTTCCGTGGGACTGGGGATTATTGTGGGTGTCACATTATCGATTTTTCCGTCATCCTTTGCATTTGAACAGCCGCAAAGCAAAAACGCAAGTGCAAGCATTAGCATAGTATTAACAATTGCTTTTTTCATATTTATCCTCCTAAAACAAGCAGTCGATGGGCAAAAAATATTTGCGAAAGTATTATCTGCTTATTTTCCGCATATATTCAACGATTCTTTTCCTTTTTTATTTGTCAAGTGCTTCATGATGTGTTATTATGTGTAGCATGAGTGAATTAAAGAAAAATGAGATATACACTGTAACTATTGGCGGATATTCCTCGGAGGGATACGGCGTATGCCGTGTTGATGGACGCGCGGTATTCGTGCCACGGGCAATCATCGGCGAGACATGGGAGATACGTATTGTTAAGGTTAGCTCTTCCGTCGTGTACGCGCGGGGCGAAAAGCTTCTTCATGCTTCTCCGGAACGTGAAACACCGATTTGCCCGCACTTTGGCATTTGCGGCGGGTGCGACACATGGCATATGAGCTACGATGAAGAGCTTCGATTTAAGCTTGATCGCGTCAATTCGTCATTGGAGCATATTGGGCGGCAAAGTATCCGCGCAGGTGAAATAATCGGTGCCGATAGCATAACGCGATATCGCAACAAGGGTATATTTGCCGTAAGCGATATAAACGGCACGCCTCACTCCGGGTTTTACCGCGAGCGCAGTCATGAGCTTAAAGCGATTGAAGATTGTATTATTCAAAGTGAGCTTTCAAAGCGCACCTCACAAGCCGTTATCTCTTTCATACGTCAACATGGTATACCGACATATGACGAGACCACCGGTAAAGGTGTAGTACGGCATATATTCTGCCGCAACGCCGTGAATACGCCGGACGCCGTATTGTGCATTGTCGCGGCGCGTGGTTTCGGCGCAAATACCGAGGCACTTATCAACGAGATATGCCAAGCAGTACCGGAGCTGACCGGCATAGTTTTGAACATAAACAAAACCATCGGAAACACCGTGCTTGCCGGCGATTTCCACACGCTGTGGGGACGTGCCGACATTGAAGACACTCTTTGCGGCAACCGCTTTACGATTTCTCCTCGCGCTTTTTATCAGGTTAATCCGCCCCAGGCAGAAAAACTATATAATCGTGTGCTTGAATATGCCGCACCGTCAAAAGCATCAACGGTTCTTGATTTATACTGCGGTGCAGGCACAATAAGCCTTTGTCTTGCGCGTTCTGCCGGGCAAGTTATAGGCGCGGAAATAGTACCCGATGCCGTAGATAATGCGGCACGCAACGCCATTGTAAACGGCATTAAAAATGCGGAATTTATATGCGCCGATGCGGGTGAAGCCGCAGGGGCACTTGCCTCGCGCGGTTTAACTCCCGAGGTCATCGTGGTCGACCCGCCGCGCAAGGGCATGGATGAACGCGCCATCTCCGCCTGCGCCGACATGCAACCGGACCGCATAGTTTACGTATCATGTAACCCCTCCACTCTTGCTCGCGACATTCTCCGCTTCAATTTCTACGACTACACTCTCAAATCCGCCACCGCCGTGGACATGTTCCCGAGAACATGCCATGTGGAAAGCGTGTGTCTGCTCGAAAAATCACACTGATTTACAAAACGTAAAATAATTCTCCCGGAGATTGGTATGAACACTTCAAATCTGAGTATCGGTACAAACAAGCTGTCTATTGCCGATAGTGTGAAAATACAGGTGCTACGCGGTTTGGCTATAATAGCCGTTGTCTGCATTCACAGTCTTCCATATGGGATCGTGCAGGTGTTTGTACGTCCGTTTATTAATTTCTGCGTCGGTTTGTTTTTGTTTCTCAGCGGAATGCTGACAAATGCAGGCAATTACCACACCGAAAAACGGCTAAAAAAGATATTGATTCCGTATGTGATATGGACTTTTATCTACACATTATTTTCAAGTTATGAAGCTCCGGCACAAATTCCGTTCGTTTTCTTAAAATCACTTATCACAGCAGATTCATCCTCTGTGATGTATTATGTTTTTGTTTATTGTGAGCTTACACTCCTTGTTCCGTTAATCGACAAGCTGGCAAAATCGAGGTATCGTTATTTGGGCTTTGTCACCCCCCCTATGGAAATTATTGTAATGAGATTGATTCCTATCATTTTAGGAATTGAACATAGCGAATGCCTTAAGACCATTCTCCACATTTCATGTCTTGGCTGGTTTTCGTATTATTACCTCGGCTATATGCTGGGGAATAAACTTATGGAAATAAAACTATCCGACACGAAACTGTTTGTCATTTGGTGCATCTCAATACTTCTTCAATTTGCCGAGGGGTATTGGTATTATAAAATGAATGTGCTTGACTGCGGCGTTCAGCTAAAGCTTAGTGCCGTTTTATCCGGAGTTTTCTTCTGTCTACTCGCATATCGGTTCATTTATTCCGAGCGGGAATATAACGCCAAACTATTAAAAAAGCTCGGAGATTGTTCATTCGGAATCTTTTATTCTCATATCGCGGTTATGATGGTCTTGCAAAAGCTTCCGTACTATAGCACCTTTGCCATTTTCCCCATCAACGCAATTATTACCCTTATAGTCACTATCGGCTGTGTTTACATAGGCGGTATGCTTCTCGGCAAGTATGCCAAATACTTCGCCTTGTGATAACAGCTTAATCATAGTTAAAAACTGATATACTTCAACCTCACAGGAGATAAACATGACAAAACGACTTGCTTGGCTTGATATCGCAAAATACATATGCATAATGGCGGTCATGCTGGAGCATTTGGAAAGTACGACGGACGAACTGGGGTGCTTCTTTTCGCCATTTTTCGTACTGTGCTTTTTCGCCGTTGCCGGGTATACTCATAAGCCGGGTCAGCCCTTCACTCAGTTTATGCTAAAAAAAACGAAAACGCTTTTTGTGCCTTGGCTCATATTCAGTGTGTTTGATATTTTGCTGTCTCAGCTTGTGTCATTCAGCGAACACGAGAGTATATGGGTCGAGCTTGGACGCAATTTTCTGCAGGTGCGCGGATACGGTGATCAGATTTGGTTCGTCGCGGCACTTTTTATGGCGTTCATTCCGTTTTGGCGCTTTATAGAGCTTTATTCTCGTAAGGAGACATCTCGCACTCGCCGGACTCTGTTTATCCTGCTTGCACTTATGTTGTTTGTTGCAGACAACCAATACTCAAAGTACATGGACGGCTCAATCTTCCCATGGGGGACGTCTGCGTTGCCCTGGCACATCGAATACATTTTTCAAGGCATGTTCTACATGACCCTCGGTTATATGTTCAAAGAATGCTGGGAAAATGCTTTTGATAAACTCAACACAAAGACGATACGTATCGTGATTTTTATTATCTACGCTTTGATAATATATCTCCCCTACTTTGCCTCAATTCCGGAGTCTGTTTTCGCGTTCTCCGCAGTGTACGTTACTCCGCTTCTCGGCATGGTGCTTGTCTTTGCTGTCAGCAAGGTGATCCCACCAAACAAATACATGTGCTATATAGGTCAGAATACGCTTATTTATTTTGCCCTGCACGGAAAGCTCTATTCTTTCATTGAAGGCATGCTCACACGCTTTTCCGGCGGTTTATATATCGAGATTTTAGGAAACACATTGTATTCAAATCTATTCGCCGCACTGCTCACTTTTATTCTCTCACTTCTGTTGATAATACCGTCCTACATCATAAACAGATGGTTTCCGTTTGTTTTGGGGCGTCGGCGCAGAAATGTCAATAATACCGAAAATAATGCTTGAAATGTGAGAATGCTTGTGTTATACTAGTCAAGCTGTTGATTCGTATAAAATCGAAAGGATTGAAATATATGTCTACGCTCACCATTATCTTCACAATTCTTCAGGTTCTCTCCGGTCTCGCCGTTACTGTTATCGTTCTTATGCAGAGCGGTAAGAGCGCGGGTCTTTCCGGCTCTATCTCCGGCGGTGCAGAGACCTTCTTCTCCAAGGGCAAAGCCAAGACCCTCGATGCAAAGCTCGCAAAGCTGACAAAGTGGTTCGCGCTCGCTTTCGTCGTGTTGACCCTCGTGCTCAACCTCATCTGATTAATTTGTTATCAAAAATGCCGACCGTTTGGTCGGCATTTTTCGTTCCGGATTTCCTGATATACAACCACAAAAAGAGGACTTTGCGAAATGCGAAGTCCTCTTTTTCGCGCTATAGTGCGTATTATTCCCACGTTTTCCACACATCTGGGCAATAGCCGACTGTGGCTTGCTTGCCGTTGCGAACGATGGGGGTTTTTATGAGGTACGGAATCTCATAGAGCTTATCGAGCTTGGCATCGTTTGAGGCGAGATACTGCACGAGGGGGTAATCTTCATCATTCGTGTCAATCATTGTCTCAAGCCCCACGGCATTTTTGACAGAGCTTAGCTCTCCCCTGCTCATACCGAACTTTACAACGTCAACAAACTGGTATTTTATCCGACGCTCTTTGAAATACCGCTCTGCCTTTTTTGTGTCAAAGCACTTGGACTTGCCGAAAATCTGTATATTCATACGCGCATATCAAATCTCGGTTATGACCGGAAGTATCATCGGGCTACGGCGAGTAGTTTTATACAAATAGCCGGAAATATTGTTCTTCACCTTGCTCTTGATAGAGGTAAAGTCGTTTATATGCTGTGCCTCACACGCGGCAACAGATTCCATCGTAACGCGCTTTAGCTCCTCTATAAGCCCCTCGGCCTCTTTGACATAGATAAACCCGCGTGTAACAATCTCCGGCTCGGCAAGAATCTTATGGTCGTTGGAGGAAAACGGCATCACAACAACCACCATGCCATCCTCAGCAAGACGGTGGCGGTCACGCATGACAACGCTTCCGACCTCGCCGACACCGCTTCCGTCCACCAGAACCGCGCCGGACGGCACGGATTCTTCGCACTTGATGGACTTCTTTGTAATTTCTATCACCTTGCCGTTTTCGCCAATCACGATATTTTTGGGGTTAATGCCCATAATACGTCCAAGCTCGGCATGCTTGACGAGCATTCTATACTCGCCATGTACAGGGATAAAGAACTTCGGCTTGACAAGACCGAGTACCATCTTCTGCTCCTCCTGCGAGGCGTGACCGGAGACATGAAGATCGGTATGACGGTCATATATGACCTCCGCTCCCTTGTGGAAAAGCTCATCAATGACTCTGCTGATGGTGTTTTCGTTGCCGGGAATGGCAGAGGCGGAGATAATAACTCTGTCTCCGGCATCCACGGTAATCTGCTTATGCTCAGAAAACGCCATACGATAAAGCGCACTCATCGCCTCACCCTGACTGCCGGTAGATATGATAACCACCTTGTTCTTCGGCAGCTTATTAAGATGCTCGATATCCATCATCACATTGTCGGGAATATCCATGTACGACAGCACAGATGCCACACGAAGCACGTTTTCCATACTGCGCCCCGTAATGCCGACCTTACGCCCATATTTATTGGCAACGTTGATTATCTGCTGAAGTCTGTGGACATTAGAGGCAAAGGTAGTGATTATAATACGCTTATCACAGCCCATGAAAAGCTTGTCGAAGCTCTCCCCCACCTTACGCTCGGAATCCGAGTGACCGGGCTTTTCAACATTGGTGGAATCGCTCAAAAGTGCGAGAACACCGTTATTACCGAGCTGACCGAAGCGGGCAATGTCGAACATGCCGCCGGAGATCGGTGTAACATCGATTTTGAAGTCACCCGTGTGAACGACAGTTCCTATGGGAGTGCCGATAGCAAGAGCGACCGCATCAGGGATAGAGTGGTTAACGTGGATAAACTCAACCGTGAAGCAACCGAGCCGGAAAACCGATCCGGTCTTTTTCGTGAAAATCTGCGTATTATAAAGCAGGTCAGCCTCTTCAAGCTTCAGCTCAACAAGAGCCGCCGTTAAAGGGGTGGTATAGATGGGAATGTCAAGCTCACGCAGGACATACGGCACTGCACCAATGTGGTCTTCATGACCGTGGGTCAGCACCATGCCGCGTATTCTGTCGGCATTTGAGCGCAGATAGCTTATATCGGGCAAGACAATGTCAATGCCGTACATATCCTCGTCGGGAAAGCCCATGCCGCAGTCAACGATGATAATATCGCTTCCGCATTCAAAGGCTGTCATATTCTTTCCGATCTCGCCGAGACCGCCAAGGGGGATTATTTTCAGTTTAGATATCATGTTTTCTCCATTTCTTAATAATAAGCACGCAAAGAACCCGGCAGTTCAGGGAACTGCCTATAATTATGTAGATAGAGTAAGTATAACCGTTAACAGGCGTTTTTAGCCTGCAAATGCACAAGCTTACATTTCAGTGCGCCCTTCCATGGCACGGTTGAGCGTGGCATCGTCGGCAAACTCCAGATTAGAGCCCACCGGAATACCGTATGCCAAGCGGGTGACCTTGATTTCAAAAGGCTTTAACAGACGCGAGATATACATTGCTGTGGCTTCGCCCTCGGTGTCCGGATTTGTCGCCATGATGACCTCCTCCACACCCGGCTCTGCCGCGCGAACAAGAAGCTCTTTAATTCGTATATCCTCGGGACCTATATGACTCATCGGCGAAAGTACACCGTGCAATACATGATATGTGCCGTTATACTCTCTGCCGCGCTCGATGCTAAGCACATCTCTCGGCTCGGATACAACGCATATCGTACTCTTATCTCGTCTGTCACCGGCACAAATAGGACAGACCTCGCCCTCGGTGAGGTTTTGACATATCTTACAGCAATGCACGCTCTTTTTCGCGGCGGTTATAGCGTCTGCAAAGGCAATAGCCTCTTCGTCGGGCAGGGCAAGCACATGGAACGCCAGGCGTTGCGCGCTTTTTTTCCCGATGCCGGGGAGAGACGCGAATTTATCTATAAGAGTTTCAAGACTTGCAGGGAAAAAGGACATTTTGACATACTCCAAATTAAGCGTTTTTTATTGCGGCAATTGCCGCGGCTCTGTCCGCCGCGCCGAAAACGGCACTCCCGGCAACAAGCACAGAACACCCCGCGTTGATTGCGGCGTGTGCGGTATCGGCATTTATGCCGCCGTCCGCCTCTAACTCCACCCCGGGTTTAATGCAGTCGATAAAGCCGCGAAGCTTCCCTATCTTTTCAAGCTGGTCATACATAAAGCTCTGTCCGCCGAAGCCCGGCTCAACCGTCATAACAAGCACAAGCTCTACTTGCTCCAAAAACGGAAGCACGGCTTCAGCCGGGGTATTGGGCTTTATCGTGACACCCGCACGCTTACCGAGTGCATGGATTTTTTCAATGGCGAGGAGATTATTATCCTGAGTGTCGGCTTCAAGATGTATGTTTACAAGATCTGCCCCAACTTCGCAAAACCGCTCAACATAGCGAAGAGGCTTATCAATCATGAGATGGACATCTAAAAACATGTCCGTCGCACGGCGAAGCGACTTAACAACCGGAATACCGATTGAAATGTTAGGAACGAAAAGCCCATCCATAACATCAACGTGTATATAATCCGCGCCACACTGCCTGACCTCTTCAACTTCCTCGCCCAAGCGGGCAAAATCGGCGGATAATATTGACGGTGAAATTTTAACCATGGTACGGTTCTCCCAAAATCTTCCCACACTGTTCTTTTTATATATTGTATTTTATTATACTACAAGAAATAGTTCAATTGCAATATTGACGTAAAGAATATTTCGAGATAAAATATAAAGCTGAGTATGGTATGTCGACAGATGGAGGTTATAGCTTTGTCCGGTAAAAAGAACAAAAAATCCACTCGTGTGGGACATATATATGCCTTTGCCCTGACTTGGGTTGCAATGGCACTGCTTGTTCCCTTGCATGAAACCGCGCAGTTGATAACCGCTTTCATCGTGAGCTTTTTATCTGCATTTATTGTATGGCGTATAGGCGTACGTAAGGATAAAAAAGCCGCAGAGAAAGCGCAGGAAGAGCTTAAAACCAAGGCAGAAGCGGCAAAGAAAGCAAAAGAAACAAAAAAGAGCTACGGCGAGGAGATTGACTCTATACTGGACGAGGGCAACCGCGCACTTGCGGAAATGGGTCGGCTTTACGCGTCTATTAAAGAGGCGAGTGTCCGCATAAAGATTAATGAGATAATGCGTATTACGGACAAAATAACGCAGGATGCGATAAGTGACCCGTCAGACATTCCTCAGATAAAGAAATTCCTCAACTACTATCTTCCGACAACGATAAAGCTTCTCAACGCATATGACCGTATGAGTTCTCAGGGTATTGAGGGCGAAAACCTCGACAAGAGCATGAAAAATATAGACGAAATGCTCGATACCGTCATTGACGCATACACAAAGAGGCTTGATTCGCTCTTTGCAAATCAAGCACTGGACATAGAAACCGACATAGAGGTTATGAACTCCATGCTCGCTCGCGAGGGGTTGTCCGGAAACAAAGACTTTGAGATAAAAGCGGAGACCGCACAGGTCGCGCAAGGCGAATAAATAAAGAGAGGAACAACATCATGAACGAACAAAACAGCTTCATTCCCAGCCTCACACTTGATCCAAACGCTTCTGCCAACGCAACACAAGCCGCCGTCGAGGAAGCTCCCGCAACGGCAGTTGAGCAAGCTCCCGCTGAGGTCAAAGCCGAAAAGCCGGATCTTAGCGCACTATCCGAGGCAGAACAGGCCGCAGTGCTTGATTTTTCCGAAAAAATAGATGTCACTAACACCGAGCAGATCATGAATTACGGTGGTGCGGCGCAAAAGAATATCTCCGAATTTTCCGATGCCGCTCTCGGCACTGTACGCACAAAGGATCTCGGTGAGGTCGGTGATATGCTCGGCGATCTCGTTGTAGAGCTTCAAGGGCTTAATTTCTCTCCGGAAGAGAAAAAGGGTCTTCGCGGTCTTTTCAAGAAAGCCACAAACGATATTGCCTCTCTCAAAGCGCAGTTTGACAAGGCAGAAGTGAATGTGGATAAAATCGTAGAGGCTCTTGAAAAGCACGAGGTCACGCTGATGAAGGATATCAGCATGATGGATAAAATGTACGACAAGAATCAAGAGTACATGAAAGAGCTGACAATGTACATTCTCGCCGGTAAGCTCAAGATCGAAAAGCTTCGCAATGAAGAGCTGCCGAAGCTCGTGGCACATGCACAAGAGACAGGTCTTCCCGAGGACGCACAGGCCGCCAATGACTTTGCAAATCTCATAGGTCGCTTTGAAAAGAAGATCCATGATCTTGAGCTGACACGCCAGATCTCCGTGCAGATGGCACCTCAGATTCGTCTTATCCAGAACAATGACAGTCTAATGGTTGAAAAGATTCGTTCGTCCATAGTAAATACCATTCCGTTGTGGAAAAACCAGATGGTTCTGGGTCTGTCCATGTTCCACTCCGAACAGGCAATGAAGGCACAGCGCGACGTGACCGATACCACCAACGCACTCCTCATGCAAAACGCAAAGGCACTGCGCCAGGGCAGTGTGAGTGTGGCGCGTGAATCCGAGCGCGGTATAGTGGATATAGAAACGCTCAAAAAGACCAACCAAGAGCTTATCAAGACCCTCGACGAGGTGCGTCAGATACAGGATGCCGGTCGCGCCGGCCGCGCCCAGGCAGAAGCCGAGCTTAACCGCATTGAAGATGAGTTAAAGCAGAAACTTTTGGAGATGAACGGCTGATAGCCGAAACACCCATCGGAGGAAGCTATGAAACTTATTAAAAACCGTACATTCGCAATATTGCTCGCTTTGCTCCTCGTCGTTGCATCTACGCTTTTATCCGCGTCAGCCCAGCTGAAAAATGACATCAAAAAAGTGACCGACGGGTTTTACACCGGCGCACTGTACGATGGCGAACGCACAGTAGCCGTTGCCAACTCTTCTGCAAGTATATACAAACAGCTCACACTAATTGTTGACAACGCCAATAATATATACGCCGTGGCTTCTTCTGCCGGTGCTAACGCGGAGACCTTGAAAGAAACCATCTATTACCTCAAATCAGACATAGGCTCAATGCATGAATACATCGGCTCGATTCATTGGAGCTATAGCCAGCTTTGTGACGCACTCACCGTAATAAAGCCTAAACTCGCGAGCATGGAACTAAGCCGCAGTGACAGAGATGAGATAACCCAAGCGTTCTTGAACATATCCGACGCGCAAAAGATGATTTCCGAATCCGGGTACAACGAGAGCGTCCGCCGCTACAAGAATTCCATGAATGCATTTGAGGAATTTGTTGCGGATGCATGCGGCATTTACGGTCCTGAGTTCTTCGCGTAAAACAAAATCTATAATTATATGCGGCATGTTGCCGCACGGAGGGTCATTATGTCAATAGAAAAAGGTCGGGCATACTTTCGTGAGCTCGGCATGGAAGACAGAGTAAGAGAATTTGACGTTTCATCTGCGACTGTGGAGCTTGCGGCACAGGCTCTCGGCGTTGAGGGCGCGAGAATCGCAAAAACACTCTCGTTCAAAAACGGTGATGGTTGTATGCTGATACTCGCGGCCGGTGATGCACGCATAGACAATCACAAATTCAAGGATAAGTTCCACTTCAAAGCAAAAATGCTCTCGGCTGATGAGGTTTTGACACTTGTCGGTCACCCCGTGGGCGGTGTGTGTCCGTTTGGCATAAACTCCGGGATAGATGTTTATCTCGATGAAAGCCTAAAACGCTTTGAGACCGTATTCCCCGCCGTCGGCAGTGCCAGCAGTGCAATAGAGCTTAATCTCGACGAACTGTATAAATACTCAAATGCCCTTGAATGGATAGACGTTTGCAAGTTACCGGAATAATTATCTTTCAAATGAAAATGCACCCGTGTCAAATTGACGCAGGTGCATTTTCTTTTCTTATATCATTTGTAATGTTCATCCGCAATCGTGCGGAAAGCCTTAGCACGCAAGGTAAGCTCAGCGAAATTTCCATCTGCAATGCAGGCTTTATCCGTCAAGCGTCCGCTTACCCCGGCAGCAACCATGCCCGCCGAGAGAAACGCACCGAAGTTCTCCTCCGTGATACCACCCGTGGCGATAAGCTTCACATGACTAATCGGGGCGCGGATATCCTTGATATAGGACAATCCCAAATACGCCGTAGGAAACAGCTTAACAAAATCCGCACCAAGCTTGTGCGCGGTGAGTATTTCACTCGGCGTCATCGCACCGGGTATGGACACAAGCCCCGCTTCCCTCGTTGTACGTATGACATCCGAATCGGTATTTGGAGAAATAATATACTCACTCCCGGAATCACGCGCCGCATTTACCTGCTCCGGTGTAAGCACCGTACCCGCACCAAAGTGCATAGTATCGCCAAAGCGTTCCTTTAACCGTACAAGTGAGGCCGCGGTTTTATCTATGCACTCCGCGTCACTCTGGTCAAAAGTCAGCTCCATAAGGTGTACGTCACCGTGGCACATTGCCTCGGCAAGGCGGAGCAAGGTATCGCCGTATATTCTTCGGGCAATAACTATCACCTTATCGCATTCAATAAGGCTTTTTACGTCCGTTGTACTCACTTTAGCGTGACCTTATTGAAGTTCTTCTTGCCACGACGCAGAATGATCCCCTCTTTAAGCTCATCTTCGTTGAACTTTTTATTCACATCGGTAATCTTTTCGTCGTTCGCGATCACACCACCCTGCTGAATATTACGGCGTGCATCGGACTTGGTCGTGCAAAGCCCGGTCTTGACAAGAAGCGTCATCACGTCAATCGCACCGTCGGTCAGGTCATCTGCGGAAAGCTCGGTGGTAGGCATATGCTCGCTGTCACCTACGCCGCCGAAAAGTGCCTTTGCGCCTGCTTCTGCCTTTTTCGCCTCTTCCTCACCGTGGACAAGTGTGGTAAGCTCATATGCCAATATCTCCTTGGCGCGGTTGAGCTGGCTACCCTCCCACTTGTCCATCTCGTCGATCTGCTCGAGCGGAAGGAAGGTAAGCATACGGATGCACTTAAGAA
>CAZBYU010000011.1:0-14730 GCA_964496235.1 uncultured Oscillospiraceae bacterium
CCTTAGGATCGGTGCCGGCGCGGATGCCGCGCTCATCGTGGAGCTGACCGTCGACAAGGACATTGTGTCCCTCGAAAAAGCGTATGCGCGGGGGAATGCCGTTTTCGTCGGGCTTGAAGTACTCTGTACACTTGCCCTCAAACTTGTCGTCGAAAATCTCAACGTACTCGGGAATGACGAGCTTTTCGCGGGTGTGTCCGACAGTCTCGTCGGACAGCACGATTACGGGTACTCTGTATTTATCTGCAAGGTTGAATGCACGCACCGTGAAATCAAATGCCTCCTGCACGGAAGAGGGGGTGAGCGCGATGATTTCATAGTCGCCGTGACCGCCGTAGCGCGCCTGCATAACGGCGTCCTGCGCTGTACAGGTGGGCTGACCGGTGGCGGGACCGCCGCGCATGACATTGATGACAACAAGCGGGGTCTCCGTAACGGCGGCATAGCCGAGAGCCTCCTGCATGAGTGTATAGCCGGGACCGGAGGTTGCAGTCATTGCGCGTGCGCCGCCCCAGCTTGCACCGATCACGGCGTTTATGGAGCCCAACTCATCCTCCATCTGCATGAAAACGCCGTCCTCGGCGAACATGCGGCTGGAAAGATACTCGGGGATTTCTGTTGCAGGTGTTATGGGGTAGCCCGCCATAAACTTGCAGTCTGCGGCGAGAGCAGCGACCGCACAGGCTTCATTGCCCTGCATGAGCTTCACACCGCTGTCTTTAAGTTTCTTTAATTTCATTTTCTACCTCTTTTGTTTGATTCTAAAAAAGGCAAGCAGCCGTTTATCCGCGCAAAGGGACACGCGAAAAAGGGAGGGGCTGCTTGCCGGAAACATATACATTCTGCCTTGCGAGGAACGACGCAAAACCAATATATGCACAGCTTTGGTGACGTTGAACTACATTGAGAAGGCGGGCCATAAGCGTATGCACAGCCAGCCTATCACGCTCACCGCGATGATCTGCACCGCAGTGATGATAACGCCGTTTTTGAACATGTACTTCGGATTAAGACCGTAGCCTATCGGGATTGAGCGGATGGAGGTGGGCAGGGTATAGGATATATTATACGATACCGTTGCTATCCAAAGATATGGCATGACCGGCAACCCAAGACCCTGTGTGAGCCCAATAACAATGGGGATGGTGACTGCGGCACACGAGGTATTGTTGATGACATCGCTGAGTACAATGTTCAAAGTAACGATGATGAATATGATCAGGAACTCGCTACTGAAATTAATGGACGCTATTAGCCCGGCGAAGGCACTTGCCGCCCCGCTGCCGTTGACAATTTCTCCGAGAGCGGTGCCTCCTGCGAAGAGGAAGAACAACCCCCACATGAGCTTAGCTTCCGCCTCCTCCCACGTTATGACGGGATTTTTCTCTTCGTCCTTCAATAGGAACATCAGAAGTCCGAGAACGAAGAATACATAGCCCGGCTTGAGCGAGGGAAGATAGGCTTGATAGAGCTTGCGTGTAAAGGAAAGGAGAGTTGCCAGAATGAATGCCGCCAAAGACAGTTTTCCGGCGCGGCTCAGCTTCGGCAGAGACGCGGAGAGTTCTTTGAAAAACTCCTTGGAGCCGTCCAGAGATTTCTTGCCGCACTTCATCAGCATCAGGTACACCGCAGTCAGCGCGGTGACCACCAGACCGAAGGGAAGAATACGCACGACCCAATCGCTGTACAACAACTCGGTGCCGAAAAGCTCTTCTATGTACGCTACGGTGATGAGATTCATCGCTCCGCCGAGCGGAGTGAGCATGCCGCCGTTGTTTGCGCCCCAAACTATGGCCAACATCACCAGCGGGGCAACCTCGCTCTTTTTCATGTCGCCCTCACCGGCAAATTGTAACATGGACATCGCGATAGAGCATAGCACCGCCGCGATGACCGTGTTTGGCAGAAAGGCGGACATGACGGTTGCCAAAAGAAACCACACAAGCACCTGTTGCCTTACCGACGTCCCCACGAGGCTGAGCGTGTGAGCGGCAATGCGCTTGTCCACTCCGGTTTTGCTCCACACCATGGTTATGAGGTCGGAGCCTGCCAAAAGGAACACAAGCTCGGATGCATAGCAGCTTATGACCTTTGACATGTCTGTGAGGGAGAATACTGCGTTGATGACAACGGGCAGAAAGGCGGTGATCGCCGGTGCCACCGGCATCATCACCCACCATACGCCCATCCAAAGCGTTGTGCCGAGTGCAAGGCGGATCTTGAGATCCAGCCCTGCAAACGGTATAAAGGTCAGTAAAAACAGTGCAGGTCCGAGGATAAATGATATTTTTTTGTTGTTGCTCACGCTGTTACCTAATAGAAAAGTGTGTGCTAATCAGAGTATCCCGATGATCGGGAACCACACATTTACGAGGAACACCATGCCGATGATAACCAGCACCGCGATGATGCATGCGCCCTTGAGCTGTTGCGCGGTGGAGAAGCGGTCGGTAGAAGCATAGATGAGGTTGGGCGCACTGTTGAACGGGAGAAAGTTCGCGCTCGGGGCGATTGCCATAACGGTGAGCAGACCCATCGTGTACACGTCGAAGCCGAGAGCCGCCGCCATCGTCATGCTGACGGGTACGAGAACGACCTCCATCGCGTTCATACCGGCGAAGATGATGTGGCTGACCACAACGAAGCCGAGCCAAATGGTGATGAACAGGGAGGGACTCATTGCGGTGAAAACGGGGTTGGTGGTGAACAGCGCGTCGACTATCCACTGGAAGCCGCCTGTCTTGTTCACGCAGGTGGCCATACTCATGGCAAAACCGAGCTGGATGAATGCGGGCCAGGCAAATCCGGAACCGACATCCTTAAACGAGCATACGCCGATGCCCGGGCAGAGCATAAGGAAGATGGTGACGAACACAACGTAATCGGGAGCGACGTGGTGAATGCCGTTGGTGCAGAAAGCAAGAAGGGTCAGGACGAAGTAAAGCGCGGCTTTCTTTTCCTTGACGGTGATGGGGCCCATCTCTTCAAGCTTCTTGTGTGCAAAGGCAATGTCTATCTCGCGCTTTTCGCCCTTCTTGGCACCGAAAAGTGCGTTGGTGATGAGGGGAATGAGCAGGACGATTATGCCTGCGGGGATGCAGGTGGCTTTGAGCCAGCCCGTCCAGGAGATAGACTGACCGGTCACTTCTTCCACGAGTGCCATACCTATGGCGTTTGCGCCGACAGCCGTGTAGAAGAGCCACGTGTTGGTAGTGTTGGTGTAAAGGTTGGAGAGCATGATGGCCGCATCGCCCTTGTGTTCGCCCCGCTTATAGCCCATGCCCTCGCAGATGTTGTCGCAAATGGGACTCATGACGGCACCGCGCGCCGTGTTGGAGGGAATCATGAGGGAAAGGACGGTGTTTGCAATGCTTGTTGCGAAGTTCGCACTCAGCTCACTGCGGGTGAGCTTGACAAGTATCCAGTAGGCCACGCGCTCACCGAGACCGGAATACTTGATGACTGAGCCGATGAAGCCTGCCCACAGGCACAGCCACCAGCCCGAAGTGGAGAAGCCTGCCACTACGTTTGTCTTCATTCCGAAGAATATTGCCATCACTGCCGCGGCGAGAACGCCCACAAGGTACTCGGGGATGGGGCGGACTATCCACATGAGTATTGCCCATATGAATATTATGAGAACACCCTTGCCCTGCGCCTCAAGCCCGTTGAACGGAACAAAGACCAAAAGCGCACACAGCACGGTTAGAACGGCAGCGATAATCAGCTTTTTCCGCTGTTGATTATTCACTTTTTTCACTCCTCTTTTTTATTTCCTTTTATCTGCGTCCGCAATTCACTGCTCGAGCCGGCTTTCGAGCAAAAATCTGCGGCTGCGTACAAAAAAACAAAAAGGGCCAACTACCGTAAAAGTAGTTGGCCCTTAAAAAGTCGATACCACCTCAGGGAGACGAGGTGCAGACGATAAGGCAACCCCACAACGAACACTTTGTTGTTGTGTTCGCATTCTATCACAGCTTCAAATCCGGTGTCAAGACGCGGCGAGAAAATCGGCTAATTGCAACATTTTGAGGCTCTAAATTTGTTGAAAAAACTGAATTTTGTGCCAATTAATTAACTATCCACGCAAAAAAGGGAGCTGCCGGACTGATTTCAGTCTTTGAGCAGCTCGCCGTATTTTTGCATATACTCGATGTAGTTGCGGTGAATATCCGTGAGAGCCTTGATAATGGACTTTGCGGCAACGCCCTGGTGGCGGAATGTGACCTCCTCGACTATGGCGTCATAGTCATTGACAATATCCCGACCAACGAGATAGCTTTTGACTATTTCAAGTGCGAGCGGGGAGAGAAGCGTGATGGAGGCGTCGAGTATTTTGGCACTTTCGAGTTCGATAAGAAGACCTAGGGTAAGACCGCTGTTTGTCGTCGTGGTCGGCAGTGCCGACGGTAGCTTTGCATAACCGCAGAAATAGGCAGACTCGTATTTCATGTTCGGCATCTCCTCAAATGTTTTTTGAAAGGGTGAATTACTGTGATTATAGCAAACGTGTCAGAGCATGTCAAATATAAGGGGGGTGATATACCGGGCAACGGGGACAGCGCGAAGCACAGAACGGTGCTTAAACCGTTCTGTGCTTTTTTGCGTTGATTAGTTTCGTCACTCAGTCTTCGAGCCTGCGGCGGCAATAGGGGCAGGCGGTGTCCTTGAGATGCTTGTGGGAGATATACCGCTTGCAGTGCGGACAGCGCAACCAGATAAGCCGCGCAACCACAGCAAGACCCAGAAGCACTGTGCCGGCAATGAGCGCGACAGAGCTGTCAATGCCGCGGTTCATCATGAACGCGCCCACTATGTACGCGCACAGCGCGATTATAAGCATCAGCTGAGTGAGCTTTTTTACACTTGCGTACTTCATGGCTTAAAACTCTACCATGACCTTTACGACAGGCTCGGGGCGTTTGTCCGCCATGTCCATGGCTTCCTTGAACTGCTCAATGGGATAACGCTGAGTTACCATGCGGTCAAGCCCGGATATGCGCCCCTTGGCGATCTCGTCGCAGATGACCTCAAACTCCTCGTATTTATACATGTTGTATGCAATGAAGGACAGCTCGTGCTGCTGGTGAATCTGGTAGGGGAAACCGATACCGTCGAGCATCAGCGCGTGCTGATGCACAACGCCGCCACGGCGGACTATGCGGCAAGCCTGCTCGATAGTCGGTGCGTCGCCGAAGCCAAGGAACACCATGTCCACGCCCACACCGTCCGTCAGCTCCATGATGACCTTTTCAAGGTCTTCTTCACGGCTGTTGACGACGTTTTTGCACCCGAACTCACGCGCCATGCGGAGATTGATGTCGGATATGTCTGCCATAACAATGAGCTTGGGGTCATAAAGCTGTGCGCCTATGAGGTCGCCCAGACCTATCGGACCGCAACCGATGATGGCGATGGTACTATCGTGGGTGATGTTGGCGCGGCGAACGGCGTAAACACCGTTTGCAATAGGCTCTATGAGTGCGCCCTCCTCATAACTTACGTTGTCCGCAAGCTTCACAACGGTCTTTTCCGGAACAACTATGTATTCGCCCAGCGAACCCGTCCACTCTCCGCCGTCAAGCTCGGGAATCTTGTAGGACGCACCGAGGACGCGCTTGGATGTGCAAAGGTTGTACATATTGCGTTTGCAATAATAGCACTCGCCGCAACCGTACTGCGGCTCGGCAGTGACTCTGTCGCCGACTTTGAATTTCGTCACGCCTGCGCCGACTTCGACAACATCTCCGGCAAACTCATGTCCCGAAAGCACCGGGGGAGTGCGGAAGGGGTGCTTGCCGTGCAGCGCGTGAACCTCTGACCCGCATATGCCGCATATGCGAACGCGGATCTTTACATCATGGTCGTATCTGACCTGCGGCTCGGGCATGTCGGAGCGAAACTCCGCCACGCCGAGCGCGGGCATATAACCTGCTCTCATATATACAGCCTCCTTATTACGCCATGAGGTTCGGCAGGAACATCGTGATAGCGGGAACGTAGGTTATCAGCAGCAATACAAGCAGCAGCGCGATAACGAACGGCCATATCTTCTTCACCATGTCTATCAGCGAGATACCGGCAACACCGCAACCGGTGAAGAGGTTGACGCCGACAGGCGGGGTGATAAGTCCGAGCGCGAGGTTGACGGTCATGACGGCACCGAGGTGAACCGGGTCAATGCCGAGAGATTTGGAGATGGGGAAGAGAATGGGGCAGAGAATGTACAGAGCGGAGTTTGCGTCAATGAAACAACCTGCGATGACGAGAATGATGTTGACCATCAGCAGGAACAGGTACTTGTTGCCGTGGGCGAAGGCGATGAGGGTCTGGCTTGCCGAGGCGGCGAGACCCGTGAAGGTCAGCACCTTGCCGAACACCGCCGCGCATCCGATTATAAGCATGACAACTGCCGTCTGAGATACGCTCTGGCGCAGAATGGTGATGATATCTTTGAGCTTGAGGGTCTTGTATATGAAAAGACCGACGATGAACCCGTAGATCGCGGATACTGCCGCGGCCTCGGTCGGGGTGAAGATGCCGCCGTAGATACCGCCGAGAATTATAACCGGCATGAGAATGCCCCAGATAGCGTCCTTGAAGGAATTCCAACGCTGTGCGGCGTTTGCCTTGGGCTGGCGGACAAGCTCACGACCGCGGGAGGAGATGACCATGGTGTAGTAAATGGCGATGCCGATGAGTATGCCGGGAATGATACCGGACATGAACAGCGAGCCGACGGACGTACCCGTGACAGAGCCGTAGACAACAAAGGTTATCGACGGCGGTATGACGATGCCTATCGCGCCTGCCGTACTCATCAATGCGGCACTGGTGTCTTTTTCGTAGCCCGCCTTGTTCATTGCGGGGATGAGTATACCGCCGAGTGCGGCGACCGTCGCCGGACCCGAGCCGGAGATGGCGGCGAAGAAGCATGCCACAACGACGCAGACCATGGCGGTGCCGTGCTTGGTGTGACCGACGAGGGAGTTGAAGAAGTTAATAAGACGTATGGATATTCCGCTCACGTCCATGATGTTGCCCGCAAGAATGAAGAAGGGGATGGCAAGGAGAACATAGGTGTTCGTGGAGGAATAGAGGTTTGTTGCGATGGTGGACATCATGGCGGGCTTTACCGCCATGGTGGTTATAATGCTGGACGTACCCAGAGAGATAGCTATGGGAACATTCAGAAACAGCAGTGCAAAGAAGATTCCGAACAGAAGTATCGCGCTCATCCGTTGTTGCCCTCCTTACTTTTATCGGTGAAGTCCTTGCCGAGTATAAGATATACAGCCCACTGGATAAACCTGATGCACAGCACTGCACAGCCGATGGGCAACCACATGCCGAACAGATATTCCGGCCACTGCATACCCTGCGTGAGGACGTTGTTTGCGTATTCCTTGGACACCATCAGAACGCCGTAGTAAATCGCGACGGAGCAGAAGAAAACGCCGCAGGCGCAGGAGAAAAGCCCCGCGATTTTCTGACCCTTGGGGGAGAGATGGTCGGTAATGATGGAAAGACCGAGGTGAGAGTGATTTTTAAGTGCGACGGCGGCACCGGCATAGGACAAGATAACCAGACCCAGACGGTTCAGCTCCTCGATCCACGGGAGGGAGGCGAGGAAAACATAGCGCGCGATAACGTTGATAAAGGCAAGCACGGTCATAATCAACAGCATGACCGCCAGTATATAGTCCTCAAGCGAGTTGAGAACCTTGAAAGCTTTTTTCATAGCTGCGCTCCTTTCTCTTTTATGACACAGGCTTCTTCGGAAGGAAGAAGCCTGTCTTGGTGTTTGAACGGAAATTGATTACGCGCTGATACCGAAAGCGGCGCAGGCTTCCTCGCCGTACTCGGCGGCGTAGGTCGCGGTCACGTCGGCAACGGCGGACTTAAAGACTTCCATCTCGTCTGCGGAGAGACGGTAGATTTCGTTGAAGCCGTTGGATTCCCATGCGGAGAGGATCTCCTCCATGGAAGCCTCGATCTGGACGTTTGCGTCAAGGCAGGCCTGCTTTGCACACTCGGCTATGAGCTGCTGAGTAGCCTCGTCGAGGGATTCATACCATGCGGTGTTCGCGCTCCAGGTAAATGCCTCGTAGGTGTGGTTGGAAACGGTGATGTATTTCTGAACTTCCTGAACGTTTGCGGAGTTGATGGTGGACGGGCTGTTGTCGTGACCGTCAATGGTACCCTGCTGCATGGCGGTGTAAACCTCGGACCAGCTCATTGCTTGGGGAGACGCGCCCATCGCGCTCCAGAAGCCGTTCCACAGGTCGCCGCCCGGGGTGCGGATTTTCTGACCGCTGAGATCCTCGGGGGAGGTGATGAGAGTCTTGGAGCTGGTCATGCACTTAAAGCCGTTGTGTAGTGCGCCGAGGTAGGTCAGACCGTGCTCTGCCAGAACGGAAGCGACAAACTCACCGCCCTGACCGAAGAAAGCGTCCTCTGCGGACTGGTAGTCGGAGAATGCCCAGGGCAGGCAACTGACCATGAGGCGGTTGTCAATGCGGGAGATGATGGAGGTGGAGTGAATGTCCATCTGCACGGTGCCGTCCATGACGAGTTCAAGACCCTTGGTCATGTCGCCGCCGGCGAGCTGGTCATTGTTGTAGATGGTGACGGTGATCGCGCCGCCGGACTTCTCTTCGATATACTGCTTGAAGAGGTTTGCGCCGATGCAGTCGTTTGCCGTGTCGGACTGACCGTTGCAGGACATGTCGATCGCGAGAGTGGGGTAAGAGCCGTCACCGGTGGAGGCGGCGGGAGCGGAGGAGGCAGAGCTGTCTCCGCAGGCACACAGTGCGAAAATCATGCACAGTGCAAGAGCCATTGCCAGAATCTTTTTCATCTTAGAGTCTCCTTCTTTTTATTTATTTCTTTTATAAAACAGATCTTTGATCTGTCGATTACAGTATTGCTTTTGCTGTTGCCACGATGTTTTCCACAGTGACTCCGTTCATCTCGAGAAGTCTCTCGTAAGGTGCAGACTGACCGAATCGGTCCTGAATTCCCAGACGCTTTACCTGACCGCGTCCCATGTCTGCCGCGATGGCGGACACGGCGTAGCCCAGACCGTTGATCACGTTATGGTCTTCGACAGTGACTATCTTGCCCATGTCGTTTATCGCTTTTATAACTGTCTCGCTGTCGAGCGGCTTGAGCGTGTGCATGTCGAGAACTCTTGCGGATATGCCTTGCTCACGCAGTGCGTCTGCGGCCTTCAGTGCAAGACACACCGTGTCGCCGATGGCGATAAGCGCAACGTCCGAGCCTTCTTTCAGAGTTATCGCCTTGCCTATTTCAAACTCCTGCTCGGCGGAGTAAACCTCGGGAACCGCGTCGCGTGTAAAGCGAAGATATACGGGACCGTCGTAATTTGCGGCGGCTCTGGTGAGCTTGCGGGCGGCGTTGTAGTCTGCGGGCATTATGACGGTCATGTTGGGGATGGTGGAGAGTATGCCCATGTCCTCAATGCACTGGTGGCTTGCCCCGTCGTTTGCGGGGGTCACGCCGCCGTGAGAACAGGCGATCTTCACATTAAGCTTAGGATAGCATATCTCCTGACGGATCATTTCGCACATTCTCATCGAGCCGAACGCCGCATAGGTCACGACGAAGGGAATCTTGCCGCAGGTTGCCATGCCGGCCGCCACGCCCGCGCCGCACTGCTCTGCAATGCCGACGTTTACATGCTGTTCGGGAAGAGCCTTGGCGAAGGCTGTTGTCTTGCAGGATTTGCCGATGTCCACATCTACGACTGCGATGTTTTTGTTCTCACGCCCCAGCTCAACTATCTCGTCGCCGAAGCCGTCTCTCGTTGCTATCAGGCTCATGCTTTTGCACCTCCGTTGAGTTCTTCCATTGCACGCTCGTACTCTTCCTTGTTGGGGGCTTTTCCGTGCCAGCCGCACTGGTTCTCCATATAGGATACGCCCTTGCCTTTTACGGTTTTGCCGAGTATGAACTTGGGCTTGCCGTTTTTCTCGGCTCTTATGGTGTCAAGCACGGCGGTGATCTCCTCCATGCTGTTTCCGTCGATGCAGTAGCTGTCAAAGCCGAAGTCCTCGAACTTTTTTGCCAGATCCAGCACCGGCATGACCTCGTCGCAGGTGCCGTCTATTTGCAGATTGTTATAATCACAGAAAACCACAATGTTGTCAAGCTTGTATTTGTAACATACCTGCGCGGCTTCCCAAATCTCGCCTTCCTGGCTCTCACCGTCGCCTATCACGACGAACACGCGGTAATCCTTTTTGTCCATCTTGGCGCACAGTGCCATGCCCGCGGCGCACGCGAAGCCCTGACCGAGTGAGCCGGTGGAAATGTCAATGCCGGGGCATTTTTTCATGTCGGGGTGTCCCTGAAGAATCGAACCTTCCTTACGCAGGGTGTGCAGTACGCTCTTGTCGAAATAGCCGAGGTCGGCAAGTGCGGCGTACTGTATTGGACATACATGCCCTTTCGACAGCACAAAGCGATCTCTGTCCTCCCACTTGGGGTTTTTGGGGTCAAGCTTCATCTCGGAGTAATATACGGCGGTGACAAAATCCGCAGCTGACAGCGACCCGCCGGGGTGACCGGACTGCGCCTCGTATATCATCGTCACAACGTCCTTGCGAAGCTGATTTGCCTTCTCTTTGAGAAACACAAGCTTCTCCTGTTCCATATGTGCCTCCGTTCCGACCGCACCGGGGCGGTCGCCATATTAGATTTACCGATTTGCACAACCCAAGGTTGAACATTGGGTGTTGACTGAAATTATTGTACAATGCGCCTGTAAAAAAGTCAACTGTTACTATTTTAACAGTTGACTTTTGTGCAATGTTTATATTTTGTAAGCTGATTTCCAGTAAAAATAACTAAAATCAATTACCTCTTCCAGGGAATAAGCACTCTTTCTTTCAACGAGGTCGAGGGTTTTTCTGTGCGTATCGACGAGGTATTGCATGTTGTTGTTGTCATAGCTCATCTGGACTGCTCGCATACGCGAGGCGGAAGTGAGGTCGACAACATAGTCGTGGAACACGCGGACAAGCTCGTTGTGGGTTGCCGCGGCGAGAAGCTTGTGGAAGTCGAAGTCCATGTTTGACAGAAGGTCGAGATCCGGCTCCTTTGCCAGCGCAACGGCGGAATACCGCTTGTGCATGTTCTCCAGTGCCGCTTCGTCCTCCGGGCGAAGCCCCTGTTGCATAATCAGCAGGAATACGCCCGTGTCTATCATGCGGCGCAGACCCACAAGGTCGTCGGCGTTTGCGCGGCTGAAGAGCAGGGAGTATATGACGGGGTTAAGCATGTGCGGCGTAAATTCGCTTGCTATAAACGTACCTTCCGGGCGGCGTATCTCCACCGCGCCGTAGGCGATCAGAATTTTTATTGCCTCGCGCACCGTGTTCTTGCTCACGCCGAGCATTTCCGCCAGCTGTATCTCCGTCGGTAGCTTTGAGCCGGGCTTGTACTGCCCTGTGAGAACTCCGTCTACTATCATATTTATAACCGAGTCCACGGCGGAAACATGTTTTTTGCCGCGCTCGGGGTATGCCGATTGAATGGGACTGTTCCTCAATGTGATTCTCCGTTCTTTCAAATGTCACAGTGACTGTTCTGCTAACAAAAACTGTTGTTCAGATATTTTAACAAATATCATAATGAAATGCAAATTATTTTATTTGATGCCCTGATATTTGAAATAAAACCCGTTATCGGAATGCTTGATCATATGGATATACAGCTTTCTCTTACAAGAAATGACGGCATACATGCGCCTTGTACTCGGGCGTGTGGGTATACGGCTTGCCCTCGGTTGCTTTGAAACGTGATATACGGCTAATTCTCGGACGTGTGATGGGGATATGTACCTTGAAGCCGGATTAGTTGGAGAGGGACATAAGGCTCGCCCTGGTTGGTCTGATGCGGTGTGATTTTCGGCATGGCATTAGATGATTTGATGTCAGAGACATAGCTTACTTTTGTATTTTCCTTTGTTCTAAAAATTTGCATGTTCGAGTGTCGTCTAGCCACCGTGTTTTTTTTATCCGAACGTGTCGGCAACACCGCATATCGGCTTTTTTTGAGAGGCTTTCTCTGATGTGTAAATGTTGTTATGTAAATAAAAATTGATTAATGCCTCTGACGCTTATTATCTGGCTACTACGTGGAGATAAGGGCAAAATGCTTGAAATTGCTGAATTTCAACACGAATTGAATGTTGAAAACTCTGTTGAAAGTGTGGACAACTAACACGAAAAATAATTTGATGCAAAACTTATGTAAACCAATTGACTGACTTAAAATCTGTGCATTCAGCATGAGAGCATAGCTTGATATGTATAGAAACTTTTTGTTGACTATTTTACCGCGGTATGGTAGACTATCTAGGCTGAAATGGCAGATAGGTGAATATGCTAGTATAGCTCAGTCGGTAGAGCAGCTGATTCGTAATCAGCAGGTCGTGTGTTCGAGTCACATTACTAGCTCCAAAAAGGACGCGTATGCGTCCTTTTTGCTTTATACGGGTATGATTGATTGCCGATAGATGTGGGAGAGAGAAGGTAAAGAGAAATAGGAGTCAAATATTTTCGGAAAACGTGAATGTGTGGGGAAAAGATACACAACAGGACTTGCACGTTTGTTTTGATTATTGAGCTTCGATCTTATCCTCCAGGAAAACTACTTTGTGTTAGGCATCATTGTCCTTTTTATAGTATAGCAAGTGCGGTATTATATTTTCATATCGAGAAAAGGTTAAGTGAGGTGTTTAAATATGAAATTCTTGCGGAATCTGTTTAGGCAAAAGACAGTGGCAAAATTCCCGAATGAATCAGAGGGAGAGCAGAAGAAAGAATCAAAGATAGGCTTGGAGGAAGGCGCAAACGGCGGCATAGCTGAAAGCTCAACGGAGCAATCGGAGAGGTGTACGGCGCAGAACCCGCAGTACCCCCCACTTCGGGAATGGAGATATGGGGTGGTTGGCAATATCACGAAAACCCACTATGATGCACAAGGAATTTTGCGGTACGGCACGAGTGCTTTTTGCGGCGGTACGAAAGTCTATTTGTACGGTAAATACTGGACAAGAGAGCGGGGTACGATCGGAGTAATCGGTCTCAGCCGAAGCAAAAGATTTATATTTACCGATGTTGCGCCGGAGCTGATTGAAAATGTGCGATGCACGAAGGTCTATAAGCCTTCTGTGTTGGAACTCATGGGTAACTGTGAGTACAGTGACTACTGGTGGGATAATAGTGTGGCGGCGATGAAGGAAACAAAGCGATTTGTGGAAGAGTGGAACAAAAAATAGTGTCATTAACGAGACGATGCCGATGTGGCATCGTCTCAACACACATAGCCCAAAATTCACGCCATTGCCTAAAGGCAAGGGCGTGATATGTTGTTTATTCGTTTGCAGGTATCATCATGCTGTTGCGTCTGTATGAATACATCTCAACGGCAGACGAAGCAGTGCCATTCGTCCTCATGCGTATGGGAGAGTATTTCCAGTCCCGCGCGGGTGAGCGCGGCGCGAACCTCGTCTGTGCGGTCGTCGATGATGCCGGAGCAGATGAATACACCGCTATCTGCCATGAAGCCGCGGGCGAGAGGCGCAAGGGAGATGATCACGTCTGCCACGATGTTTGCCAGCACGAGATTATATCCTCCGCCGAGATTGCGGCGCAGAGACGTATCCTTTATAATATCCCCGGCATATACCCTCATCTTGTCTTCGCCGATACCGTTGAGTGCGGCGTTTGCCATGGCGGCATCGGGGGCTTTCGGGTCTACATCACACCCGGTGCATTCCGCCGCGCCGAGCATGAGTGCGCCTATACCCAGTATTCCGCTTCCGCAACCGAGGTCGAGTACATGCGTGTCGGGCGTTATAAAGCTCTCCAGCGCAGCAAGACACAGCCGTGTCGTTGGGTGACTCCCGGTGCCGAACGCGATACCAGGGTCAAGACGAAGCGGAATACGCCCATCCTCCGGCGCGTCCATCCACTCCGGCACGACGACCAGCCGCTCACCGACCTCAATCGGCTCGTAGCAGTCGCGCCAGCTGTTCTCCCAGTCCTCGTCCGCCGTGTAGCCGGACACTGCATCCGGGAACGCACCCTTTATCCGCGCGAGGATGGCCTCGCCCTGCTCGTCGTCCGTGAGATAGCATTTAATGCGGCTTACGCCCTTGTAGGCATTTTCGAGACTCTCGTCCACATAGTCCCAGTATTGGCGGTTGTTTTCGAGAAAGTCCTGAAAATCATCCTCGTTTTCTATCACGAACCCCTCCGCACCGAGTGCGACCAGCTCATCACAGCGGCGGTCAAGCTCCTGAGCGGGTGTGTTGATACTAACTTCAATATAGCGCATGTTTCCTCCGTGCAAAAGCTCATTTTCATGCCGGGTACAGCACACCCGGCTTTGTCTATTTTACCCTATATGCCGCCGAAAGTCCAGCCGCAGAGGGGAGAAAAACAGTGCGATTTCGTCGATATAAATAAACTTTACGGATTTGACAAAAAAATCGCAAAGACCGCTTGACAAATTCAAAACAAAGTTATATACTTCAATCGTACAAGAGATAGAAAGTTAAATAACAAACAAACTTTCCCGATGTGCCGACAAGCATAGTGGAAATAAAAGAGGAGGATTTTGTTATGAAGTGCCCTTGCTGCGGAAAAGAAATGGTATGGATGCCCACACCAAGATTGATAAGTTCATGTGCTATGA
>CAZBYU010000012.1:0-14449 GCA_964496235.1 uncultured Oscillospiraceae bacterium
TGTCCGTAGACCTCATCACTCACCATATTTTTTGAACTTAAGCGAGTGGGAATAACCCACCCCTCCCATGTGCCGCACGGTTTTCCGTGCGGCACTTTCTATCTCTCCTACACCCCGTAACGCCTTGAACTCCCCGGCTTCACGCTGTATAATATCGTTGAACAAACCTACAATTGAAGGGGCTACCTATGAAAATCATAGACGGGAAAGAACACATACCGCAGGTCAGGGAGCTGATCGCAGAGTACACAAACCGGCTCAACATGGACTTGTCATTTCAAAACCTTGATGAAGAGCTTCTCAACCCGGCGGAAAAGTACACGCCGCCGCAGGGCGAGGTTCTGATTGCCATTGAGGATAATGCGGCGTACGGAATGGTCGCATATCACAGGCATTCCGACACCAGATGCGAAATGAAGCGTCTGTACGTGAAGCCCGAGGCGAGGGGCTTGCACTTGGGCGACTCCCTTGTGGAGAGGATAGTCGAGTGTGCAAGGTCTGCCGGATATAAAGAAATGGTACTCGACACGCTTTCCCACATGCAAGCCGCAATCCACCTTTACAAAAAGCACGGCTTTGAAGAATGCGAGCCGTATTACATGAACCCCATACCCGGTGTGATTTATATGCTAAAAAGGCTGTAGCGCCCCTGCTTGTACACCCTTTCAGTTTAAGACCAAGCGAAAACACAACACTACACCGGAGGAAAGTGCAAGTGACCTACCTGAGCCGTTACGAAACCCCACGCGGATTCTCCGACATAATACTGACCTCAGACGGCGACTATTTGACCGGCTTGCGCTTTGAAAATTATCACGGCACGGAAAATGCGGAAATCCCGTCCGTGAAGCCCGAGCTGTTGATATTCACGCAGACGCGTGAGTGGCTGGATATCTATTTCTCCGGCAAAAGCCCGGACTTCACACCCATCTATAGTCTCACCGGCTTGACCCCATTCCGAAAAGAAGTCATCGACATCATACGCTCGATCGAGTACGGACGCACTATGACCTATGGGGAAGTAGCCAGGCTTCTGTCCGAAAAAAGAGAGCTTCCCCGCATGTCCGCGCAAGCGGTCGGCGGCGCAGTCGCCCATAACCCCATATGTATGATCATTCCCTGCCACAGAGTCCTCGGCGCAGGCGGCAGACTCACCGGCTACAACGGCGGTCTCGCCAACAAGACCGCCCTCTTGGCGCATGAGGGGATAACTTATAAAGCACCTTAATCCCCGCACCCCATCGGTGTTGTCACTTTCCCTCGCCAGGGCAGATTCACTCTCTCATCGCCCCGCCTTTTCTCGTTCACCACCGCTTTCCTTGAAAACACAGGTTTCATATGCTATAATTTATATAGGCAAGGTGTTGACATACACGCCTACAGCCGCCCGAATGCCGGTCTGTTTGCTTTTTCTGACAAGCAATTCCGCGCTGGTCATTGTGCCTAGAGGCAGTGCGAATATCTGTTAATATTTCACGGTGATTTGTTTATGAGTTGGGATACTTTTACGTTTATAGATTTATTTGCCGGTATCGGTGGGATTCGTTTGGGTTTTGAAAGTGTCGGCGGCAAATGCGTATTCAGCAGTGAATGGGATAAAGATGCTTGCATTACCTACTGTGCAAATTTCGGAGATATGCCTGCCGGAGACATCACAAAGATACCCGCATCGGATATTCCCTCGTTTGATGTTCTTCTTGCCGGTTTTCCATGTCAACCGTTTAGTATCATCGGCGATAAAGCCGGGTTTGAACACCAAACACAGGGGACTCTTTTCTTCGACATAGAACGAATTCTCAGAGAAAAGAACCCTCCCGCCTTCATGCTTGAAAACGTTCGGAATTTAACCGCTCACGACGGCGGAAAAACTTTCAACACTATAGTCACGCATCTTGAAGCCTTGGGATATACGGTTTACTCCAAAGTGCTGAACGCTTTGGATTTCGGTCTCCCTCAAAAAAGGGAACGTATTATAATTGTCGGTTTCAAAAAACCCGTTTCTTTCTCATTTCCCGATCCGGTCGACCCCAAAGATCGCAAATCTCTATCTGATATTTTAGAGGAGAATGTGGATTCAAAATACTATGTTCGCCAAGAGATTCGAGAGCGCAGATTGGAACGACTCAAAGACAAAAACTATCCGAAGCCATACATATCCCATGAAAATATAGCCGGTTCTATCACACCCCACCCCTATTCCTCCGCACTACGTGCCGGTGCTTCGGCAAATTACCTTTTGATTAATGACGAACGCAGACCCACCGAAAGAGAGCTTCTGAGAATACAAGGTTTCCCGGATACATATAAAATCGTCGTACCCTACGGTAAAATTCGCAAGCAAACCGGAAACTCGGTAGCCGTACCTGTTATTGAGGCTGTCGCCAAGCAGATGGTCAAAGCTTTAAGCGAGTATGAGGAGGGCGTTCAATGAGCTTTGTGCAAGCCAAGAACGCTTTAGACACAGTTATCAAAAAGTCTCGTGTACACTTATATAAGCCGATACAGATAGCTGAAATACTCTACCGAGACAGGGTATTCGGAGACATCGACCTGACGGATCTTGAAACATACAGAAGCCGGAGCAAGGCTTGGAGAGACGATATCTCTATCCCATTGCTGGGGCGCATTTGTAACAGTAGTTCAAAGTTCCAAGATGACCTGTTCAACGCGATCACGCCCACTCAGATAGCCGAGCTTGGGGCATATAACAGAGTACATAGCGGTGCGGTCGAAGCATATGTATACAAACGCTTCATGACCAAGCACTCTCAGTTGGGCGACGCACTTAATTATTGTCTGAATGCGAATAAAGATACCTTTCAGGTGAAAACCTTTATTGATTCGTTTTGGAACGAACCGGGCTTGAAAAGAAGTCTCGATAAAATATACGAAATTGTTGTCTATTCCCTGTTTTCAACCTTGGTTGAAACTCTCGGCTTGTCCGTTGAGATATCTGTTAACAAGGACAAGATCGACATCTTGGGCGAATTTGAGGATTTTACATCGAAAGTAATGCGCCTAGATTACTCTGCACTTTCCTGTGTGCAGGACGCTCGTGTATATAGGGTTGGCGTTACCAATGCCGCCGACAGAGGTTTGGATATGTACACCAACTGGGGCCCCGCAATTCAAATCAAGCATTTGAGCTTAGATGTCGAGCTTGCCGAAGATATTGTGAACAGCGTCAGCAGCGACAAGATTGTTATTGTCTGCAAAGATGCCGAAAAAGATGTCTTGGTCTCTGTTCTGACTCAGATCGGCTGGCGTAGCAGAATCCAAAGCATTGTCACCGAGGCAGATTTGGTAAAATGGTACGAAAAAGCCCTCAGAGGTAAATTCTCCGACGAGATGGGTGACAAACTCATTTCGTCTCTCCGTGAAGAGATTGCCGAAGAATTCCCCTCGGTTAATTCATTGCCCGAAGTTCTCTCTTCAAGACACTATGAAAACATCATTGATGATATCCTGCTATAACTCACATAATCTGCCCTGCCTTTCTCACATTCGTCAGGGCAGATTCACTTTCTCCCCGTAATTTTCGCATTTTTCGGTTGACTAACTATCGAATAGATTGTAAAATGTATTGATTGACGGTATTCTTGCCGTCAATGACGCGATAATACTACCCTGATAACGCATTTCGCGGTAAACATTTCACCTCGGAGGGCGGCACGATGTCATTTCGGCTTGCAGAGGGCGAACGCCTCAACCACGCGTATATTCTCTCCGCGTCCGAACGCGCCTCCGCGGTCGATGCCGCAAGGGAGCTTGCGGCGGCGGCGGTATGCTCGTCATCCGGGCGTGTGCCGTGCCGCGTATGCCGTGACTGCCGAAAGGTCTTTGCGGGCATACACCCCGATGTTGCCTCCCTGCGCCGCCCGGTCGATGACAAGGGTCGCTCGAAGAAAGAGATGACCGTCGACCAGATACGCACCCTCTCCGCAGACAGCGTCATTCTCCCCAATGAGGCAACCCGCAAGGTGTACATCATCGAGGACGCGGACTTGATGAACCTTCAGGCGCAAAACGCCGCGCTGAAGTTGCTTGAAGAGCCGCCGACGCATGTCGTGTTCATTCTCTGCGTGGAAAACACACAGCTTTTGTTGCCCACGGTGCGTTCACGTTGCTCGGAGCGCATTGTCCGCCCCGAATCCGCCGCCACGGAAGACGGCGAGGCGGAAAAGCTCGCGTCGGCATACCTCGCCGCAGTGTCGACCGGCTCTCCGGAAAAGCTCGCGGAATTCTGCTTTAAGAATGACGGCTTGGATCTTCGCGCAATGGGCGAATTTCTCGACGCCGCAGTCACGCTCACGGCGGACATGCTGTGTCTCCGTCGCGACGGCATGGGGCTTTCCCGCGCCGAGCTAATGCACGTTTATGAGCTTTTGCGTCAATGCGAGGCGTATCTCAGGGTTAATACAGGAGTAAAACACATTTTCGGGCTTCTCGCGGTGGACTCTCTCCTCCCCGCTCTGCCCGACAGGAAGGAAAAATAATTGACAAACGTAATAAGCGTAAAATTCAATAACCGGGGCAAATGTTATTTCTTTGACCCCCGCTCCCTCCACATCAAGACCGGTGACAAGGTGATCGTCGAGACCTCCAAGGGTCTGGAGATCGCCGAGTGTTGCCGTGGCTGTCACGAGGTTGAGGACACCGCCGTGGTTCAACCGTTGCGCCCTGTTATCCGCCGCGCAACGCCGGACGATCTGCGCGTGGAGGAGCTTAATCGCAAGCGCGAACGCGAGGCGTTCGAGATATGCAAGCAGAAAATCGCCGAACACGGCTTGGATATGAAGCTGGTAGATGTCGAGTGCAACTTTGAGGGTACGAAGACTCTGTTTTTCTTCACGTCCGATGGGCGTGTTGACTTCCGCGAGCTGGTCAAGGATCTCGCCGGCATATTCCGCAACCGCATCGAGTTGCGCCAGATCGGCGTGCGTGACGAGGCGAAGATGATCGGCGGTCTCGGCATCTGCGGTCGACCCTATTGTTGCAACCAGTTCCTTGACGATTTTCAGCCCGTCTCCACCAAGATGGCAAAGGTACAATCTCTCTCCCTCAACCCCACCAAGATCTCCGGCAGTTGCGGGCGGCTCATGTGCTGTCTGCGATATGAGCAGGACGCATATGAGGATCTTATAAAGCATGTTCCCAAGCAGGGCGCATTCGTCGAGACCAAGGACGGGTACGGCACTGCCGTGCAGGTCAACCTCCTTCGACAGACCGTCAAGGTCAAGCTCGACGAGGACGGAGACGACACCCTCCGCTCCTACAAATCCAATGAGCTTTGCGCCGTTCCCGGCGGCAGACCCAAGGATGGTGAGCTTCCCCCCTCGGTTCTCAACTACGTACCCGAGGAGGAAGAGGACGACGAGCTTCTCTCCCCCGCGGATGAGTGGACTATGCCCACTCTCGTCATAGATGACCCCATCGTCGAGCCGGATGAGACCGTAGCCCCTGCCGAGCGCAAGAGCGGCAACCGCCGCCGCGGCAAGCGCGGCGGGCGCAATGAACGCGGCGCGAAGGGTTCGCGCTCTGTCGAGCATGCCTCAAAAGCGGAAAAGCACGACCGTCCCGAAAAGCCCGAGCATAAGGAAGCCCGCTCCAAGCCCGCACCGCGCACCAAGCACGACGGCGGCAAATCCACCGTCAAGCCCGTGAAGGTCGACATGAAGCAGGCTCGTTCGGACACACCCCACCCCGACCCCACCAACGCCCCCGGCGCATCGGACGCATCGCAAAAGTCCAACCGTCCCCGCAACAATAACCGCCGCCGCAAATACTATCACGGCAAGGGCAAGGCAAAGGAATAAAAATGTAACAAAAAGTGTGCGATTCATCGTGAATCGCACACTTTTTTGATTTATGTATTTTATTTTCAGATAAACACGTATTTTCCGAGTCTCTCAAACGCCTCAACAAGTCGCGTGGCGGGAAGCGCGAGATTCATGCGAATAGTGTCCGGCCATATGAACGCCTCGCCGTCCTGCCAGATGACGCCGCACCGCACACCGCGATGCTGAAGCTCGCGTATGCTCACATTATGCTCTCGGCAAAACTGAGCGCAGTCGAGATAGAGCATGTATGTCCCCTGCGGGCGCATACAGCGCACCCCGGGGAAATGCGCCGCTATATATTCACAGGCAAAGTGCGCGTTCTCATCAATGACAGCGCACATCTCCTCGCACCATTCCTCGCCCTCAGCCGAGTACGCGCCGATAAGCGCACGCATGGACAGCACGTTCGCGTCGTTATAGTGGCTCATTTCGCTCTGCCTGCACACGCGGTCACGCAGGTACTTGTTGTATATGATGTGGTACGAGCCGACCAACCCCGCGAGGGAGAAGGTCTTGCTCGGCGCGTAGAAGGCGACAGTGCGGTTTTTCGCGTCCTCGGAGACGGACTGCGTCGGCACATGGGTGAAGTCCGGCATTATAATATCCGACCATATCTCGTCGGATATCACGACACAGTCGTTTGCCGCGTATACCTCCATTGCCCGCTCGATCTCCCAACGCTCCCACACTCTGCCACTCGGATTGTGTGGCGAGCAGAACACCGCAAGGTGTATGTTCCCCTCGCGCAAGCGTCTGTCCATGTCCTCAAAGTCCATGCGCCATATGCCCTCGCCGTCGCGCACGAGCGGCGAGTGGACTATTTCGCGTCCGAGGTCGTTGAGCGTGTGGGTAAAGCCGATGTAGGTCGGCGAGTGCAACAGTATCTTGTCTCCCGGCGCGGAAAACGCCTGCACTGCGGAGCTTACCCCGCCGAGAACTCCGTTTTCGTATCCTATGTGTTCCTCACCAAGTCCGACAACGCCGTTGCGGCGCGTCTGCCAGGATATTATCGCGTCGTAGTATTCGCTCGGCATTGCGAAATAACCGAGGGAGGGCATGTCGAGGCGAGTGCGTATCGCGTCTAGGATAAACGGTGCGACCGGGAACGCCATGTCCGCCACCCACATGGGTATCGTGTCAAAGCCCTCATCGGGCGTAACGCCCTCAAAAGGTATTCTGTCCGCCGCAACGGAGTCATGCCCTCGGCGGTCGAGAACCGTGGTAAAATCGTATTTCATATGAGCTGTTTCCTCACTTTTTGTGCTTTAGCGCGATGAAAAGCTTCGGTGTCACGTGTCCGACAAAGGCGACCGTGCGGAACATAAAAAGGTTCAGCCACACAAGTCTCGTGTGCATCACCCCGCACATTATCTTCACCGCCGCGCCGCCGAATGCGCCGCGTGAGCGCGACTGCACCTGTGCGCTTTGCAGTATATCGCGCACATACGCGCGTTTGCCGCGATAGTCAAGACCACAGCTCGGCGAAAATAGGTTCGTCATGCACGAAAACACGCTCTTGACAAACATGTAGCGGCAACCCGCATCGTTTTCCGTGCCGAAGCGCGAACACAGCTGTTGCATACGCGCGTCCGCGAGATAGCATACCTCCGGCTTCTTGTCGTAATAGCGGGAAATAAGGCTCTCCCCGGCATGCATCATGTAAAAATACCTGCATTCCGGCAACACCGCCACGCGCTCCGCGCACTCCAGGCAGTCAAAGATGAAAAGCCTGTCCTCGCCCCAACGATAGTCAGGGAAGCGCAGACTGTTGCGTCTGAGCATCGGCGCGGAGAACAACTTTGCCCACACCTGGTTTAGCATATTCGCGGTGTAAAGCCTAGGCAACGCCTCGCCGAGTGTAGCGGCATCAAGCACAGCCTCCGGCTCGAAATAATCGCGGTGCGTTCCGTCCGGGTTTGCTATCGTAAAGCCCATTATCACAAGCTCCGCTCCGCGCTCTGCCCCTCTCAGAGCATACTCCACCGTGTCGGGTGCGATATAATCGTCCGCGTCTACAAACATCACATAGTCCGCGCACTCCGCCATCTCCTCAACGCCGAGGTTTCTCGCCTTGGCGGGACCGACGTTTTCTATGCTCACCAGCCTTGCGCGTTCATCGCCGCCGAAGGCGCGTCTCGCCGCGTCCGCCGTGCCGTCGGTCGAGCCGTCGTCTATCACTATAAGCTCCAGATTCCCATGCGTTTGGTTAAGCACGCTTTTTATCGCACGTTCAATATCCGCCTCGGCGTTGTACGCCGGGATTATAAGCGATACAAAGGGAGAATCCATTTACCCTTCCTTTCCCCTGCCTGCCACGGCAGAGAGATAATCGTACATCGGCATAAATGCCGTGAAGTAATCCGCCAAAAGCTCCGGCAGCTCGGGCGAATAAAGCTCGCCGCCGAAATCACGGGTGCAGTCTATCCCCGGTCTTTTGCGGTTGTACCACTTTGCGATGACCCCATCATAGTGACCCTTCGGCTTTTTGTACTCCTCACCCGACACGGAAAAGCCCTTCAGCCTCTCCAGCTTTTTCGCCATACGCTCGAACGCGGCGGGGTTTGCGTCGATACTGCGGCGAAACTCCTCCATCTGCGCGCTCGTCGCGCTGTAAAAGCCCATGCCGAGGCTGTAATCCGCCGCACCTATCTCAAACCAGAACATCGGTCCGTCAAGCAGCTTGTCATCTGCCTTTATCGAAAACCACAGATGATCCTTGTATGGTCCACGTCCGTGCAGTCTGCGTGCGTCGCGGTATATCCTCGCCACGTGCAGCAAAAGGGGCTTGTCGGGGTTTTTCTCGCAGGTAAGCTCATAGGTCTCCTGCGCGAGTGCCTTGAACGGTCGGTTCAGCACCCTTTCAAACTCCTCCTTGTGGTCTAAAAACCACGACCTCTCGTTGTTAAACGCCAAATCCCACAAAAACTGCGAGGTCTCCGGCGTAAAGCCCTCGAATTTATCAACAATCTTTTTGTCCATATACGTTTTCTTTCTTCTTTATTGCTGAAATCACAGCACTTTATTGTATTATATCATATACGCCACGTTCTCTTCAAGGGCGAAGTTTTCCTTTGCTGGCGCGGTCTTTTAGGGTATATAATAACACTTGTCTCTGTACAAATCTTTACACATATGGTAGTATTATAGACTGATGGGGTGTTGTTATTTCACCCCCCGCTTAACAACCTGAATCTGACTTGTGTGCCACAGCACACGGAGGAAACCGAAAATGAAAATAATAATTGCCGGTGCGGGCAAAAGCGGCTTTGCCGTGGCGAAAACGCTCTCCGAAGAGGGGCATGACATCACGGTCATCGACAAAAGCGGCGATATCATAACTCAGGTTTCAAACGCACTCGACGTTATCTGCGTCGAGGGCAACGCCACCAACCCCGAATCGCTCATCGGCGCGGGTGCGGCGGAGGCGGATCTTATCGTCGCGGCCACGCGCAGTGACGAGGTCAACATGATCTGCGGCATCGCCGCCCGCAAGCTCGGCACGCCACACGTTATCGCGCGTATACGCGACCCAGAGTATATGACGCAGACGGCGTTTCTGCGCGAGACGATGGGGCTTTCCATGGTCGTAAACCCCGAGCTTGAGTGTGCGCGTGAGATCGCGCGTATACTGCGCTTTCCGAGTGCGGCGCGTGTGGACGTGTTCTCAAAGGGCAGTGTCGAGATCGTGGAACACCGCGTCCTTCCCGGCGAGGCTCTTGACGGCATCGCGCTGAAAAGTCTTTCGTCTATCGTCAAGGCCGCCGTGCTTATCAGCGTGGTCGAGCGTGACGGCGAGGTCTTTATCCCCAACGGTGACTTCACCCTGCGCGGGGGCGACAAGCTCAGCATAACCGGCTCGTCGCATGAGCTGAGAAAGCTTTTCACTGCCGTCGGCAAGTATAAAAAGCCGGTGAAAAAGGTGCTTATTATGGGCGGCGGGCGCATCGCCGTGTATCTGACGCGTATGCTTCAGGATTCCGGCATGAGCGTCACTGTGCTTGAGCGCGACCGCGACCGTTGCGACACGCTGTGTGACCTTATCCCCGATGCCGCCGTCATCTGCGGCGACGCCACAAACAGCGATGTTTTGCAGGAGGAGGGCATACGCGCCGCCGATGCTTTCGTCGCGCTCTCCGGTGACGACGGAGACAACATTGTCACCTCCATGTACGCAAACCGCTGTCAGGTCGGAACCATCGTCACCAAGGTCAACCGTGAGCATTTTACCGACATCATGGAAAGCTCCGGGCTTGACTGTATCGTCTCTCCCAAGGAGCTTGTCGCACAGCAGCTTGCCCGCTATGTCCGCGCAATGAGCAACTCCGCCGGTAGCAGCATGGAAACGCTCTACAAGCTTGCCGACGGTCGCGTCGAGGCCTTGGAATTCACCGTGGGTGAGGGCTTTGCCGGTGCGGGGCAAACTCTGCGTGAGCTCACACTTCGCCGCGGCGTACTCGTATGCGCTGTCATACGCGGCACAAAAAGCATTATCCCCGACGGCAACACCGCCCTTTGCGCGAACGACCATGTCATCATCGTCTCCGCCGCAGGTATGATAAAAACCCTTGACGATATCCTCGCCTGACGTAACTCGGTGTGAAGAAAACATACATAAAACACAATGAATAAAGCCATAACCGCCAATATACTCGGCAAGGTGCTTGTCCTCTTTGCCGCCGTCATGCTCGTGCCGCTCGCGGTCGCCGTGTGGTACGGCGAGAGCATTGTCCCCTTCGCCGTCTCTGCGGCAGTCACCGCAGCGGCGGGCTTCGCCCTTTGCGCGATCCCCGCACCCTCGCGCGAATATTTCTCGCGCGAGGGCTATGCCGCGGTAGGTCTGGCGTGGATATGCATGGGGCTTTTCGGCGCAGTTCCGTTTGTCCTCAACGGCGATATCCCCAGCTATATCGACGCGGTGTTTGAAACCGTCTCGGGCTTGACCACGACCGGCGCGTCCGTCGTGCCGAACATCGAGGACATGACCCGCTCGGGGCTTTTCTGGCGGCTGTTTACACACTGGATAGGCGGCATGGGCGTTCTGGTGTTCATGCTGGCCGTCATGCCCGCGGGTGATGCACGTTCCATGCACATCATGCGTGCCGAGGTTCCCGGTCCCACGGTCGGCAAGCTCGTTCCCAAGGCGCGGCAGACCGCGCGTATACTCTATCTCATTTACACCGCACTCACCCTTATAGAAACCGTCCTTCTCCTCTTCGGCGGCATGAGCCTTTACGATGCCGTCCTGCACGCCTTTGCCACGGCGGGTACGGGCGGGTTCTCCACGCGCGCTCTCTCCGTGGGCGCGTATGACAGCGTGTATATAGAGCTGGTGATCGGCGTGTTCCTCGTCATCTTCGCCGCAAACTTCAACCTTTACTATCTCATACTCATCGGTCGTGCGCGTGACGCGCTGAAAAACGAGGAGCTACACTGGTATATCGGCGTTATCGCCCTCTCCACCCTCGCCATTGCGGGGTCTGTTGCGAAGATATACGGCGGCTTTGCCCCCGGGCTTCGCCACGCGTTTTTCAACGTCACCTCCATCGTCAGCACCGCCGGCTTCGGCACGGTGGATTATACGCAGTGGCCGTCCTTCGCGCAATATATCCTTGTGCTTTTGATGTTTGTAGGCGGCTGTGCCGGCGGCACAGGCGGCGGAATGAAGCTCAGTCGAGTAATGTTGCTTGTAAAGTCCTCCATGGCAGACATCGCCTCCACGCTTCACCCGCGCGAGGTGCATTCTGTCCGCATGGACAAACAGCGTGTCGACAGAGAAACCACCAAGGCAGTATACTGCTATTTCTTTGCCTATCTGCTCATTGTTCTCGTCTCCGGGCTGATAATCTCGCTTGATGACTATGATTTTGCCACCTCCTTTACCGCCGCACTCTCCTGCATGTCCAACATCGGTCCGGGGCTGGAGCTTATCGGCCCGATGGGGAGCTTCCGCATATTCTCCGTTCGCTCCGAGCTTGTCATGATAGTGGTCATGCTCTTGGGCAGGCTTGAGATCTATCCCATTATAATCCTCGCAAGCCCGCTTCTTTGGCGCAAAAAATAAAACAAAACACCCGGTTCTTTCATATGCCGGGTGCGGAACAGGAAGCCGTATATGAATTACAGAATGGTTGCCCGGATCGCCTCCATGGTTCTCCTCATCTTCGCCGCGCTCATGCTTTTGCCGATAATCGTCGCGCTGTGTTACGGCGAGAGCGTCCGCGGCTTTGCCGTCGCGCTTGTGATAACCGCGGCGACGGGGGCGTTGCTCTTTTTTGCCTGCAAGCCCCGTACCCGCGCCATATATTCGCGCGAGGGCTTTGCCGCAGTCAGTGCGGCGTGGCTGCTCATGGGGCTTTTCGGCGCGATTCCGTTTGCCGTGTCCGGGGATATACCCGGCTATTTCAACGCCGTGTTTGAAACCGTCTCCGGCTTGACCACGACAGGCGCGTCCGTTGTCGCCGATGTTGAGGTTATGAGCCGCTCGGGGCTTTTCTGGCGTAGCTTTCTCGAGTGGTTGGGCGGCATGGGCGTGCTTATATTCATCATGGCGGTTTTGCCCATGGGCGGTGAACACTCCATGCATATAATGCGTGCGGAAGTCCCCGGTCCCACAGTCGGCAAGTTCGTTCCCCGCGCGGGGGACACCGCGCGTATACTCTATGTCATTTACGCCGCTCTCACCCTGATTGAAACCCTGTTGCTCATACTCGGCGGCATGACGCCGTATGACGCGCTTTTGCATGCCTTCGCCACGGCGGGTACAGGCGGGTTTTCCACCTATAACGCCGGCATCGCCGCGTTTAACAGCGTGTATATCGAGATGGTCATCGCCGTGTTCCTTCTCCTCTTCGGCATTAACTTCAACCTTTATTATCTCCTGCTCATAGGCAGGGTGAAAAACGCCCTGAAAAGCGAGGAGCTTCACTGGTATCTCGGCATTATCGCCGTCGCCACCGTCTCCATTGCCTTGGGGCTGGTTCAACGCTACGGCAGTGTCATCACCGCACTGCGCTATGCGTTCTTCAACTCCGTCAGCTTGATGAGTACCGCCGCGTTTTTCACAGTCCACACCTCCGACTGGCCGCAATATACACGCATTATCCTCGTGTTTTTGATGTGCATAGGCGGCTGTGCCGGCAGTACCGGCGGCGGCTTAAAAGTCAGCCGTGTGCTACTGCTGTTCAAGACCGCCGCCGTGGATATCCGCCGGGTTCTCCACCCGCGCGAGGTGCGCCGTGTACAGCTCGACTCTCACCGCGTCGACGAGAGTACCACCAAGGCCGTCTACTGCTTTTTCTGGCTCTATTTCGTCATTATCCTCGCCACGACCTTTGTCGTGTCCTTTGACGGCTTTTACTTCACCACCTGCCTCACCGCCGCGCTTTCCTGCATGTCCAACGTCGGTCCGAATCTCTCTCTTGCCGGAGTCGGCACAAGCTATCTCATGTTCTCGCCCTTTACCCGCCTTGTCATGATGGCTGTCATGCTCCTCGGCAGGCTCGAAATATACCCCCTTCTCATTCTCCTCGCCCCCTCGGTGTGGAAGAAGAAATAAGCAAGAGATAACGGCAAGGATTCATACATATAATAAAGCCCGCTCATTCGAGCGGGCTTTATTATATCTTGCTATATGCTTATTGTTTTCTTGCTATGTTTTATTACAGGTTCTCGTCCATGTTGATCGCGCCGGAGAGGTCGACGGAGGTTGCACCCTCGGTCTCCTGCTCGAAGACGTAATCCTTGCCGGGGAGAATGGCGTTGAGCGTGATGCCGACGATGGAGGCAACCGCGAGACCGGACAGGCTCACAATACCGATCTGGATATTGCCGGAGTAGCTGATGCCGATGGCAAGCACGAGGATAAGAGCGGCGATGATAACGTTTCTGGTGTTGGTGAAGTCAACGCGGTTTTCCACAACGTTACGCACACCGACTGCGGAGATCATACCGTAGAGGATAAGGGAGACGCCGCCGATGGTCGCGGTGGGCATTGCGGAGACGAGCGCGGCGAACTTGGGGCAGAAGGAGAATACGATTGCGATGACAGCCGCTATGCGGATAACGCGCGGGTCATAGACCTTGGAGAGTGCGAGAACGCCGGTGTTTTCGCCGTAGGTGGTGTTGGCCGGGCCGCCGAAGAGAGCCGCAAGGGAGGTGGCGAGACCGTCGCCGAGGAGGGTGCGGTGCAGACCGGGGTCGGTCATGTAATTCTTGCCGACGGTGGAGGAGATGGCGCAGATGTCGCCGATGTGCTCAACCATGGTGGCGAGAGACAGGGGAACTATAGTGAAGACTGCGGAGAGCAGGAGTGCGGTGTCAACCTCACCGGAGAACAGACCGAACACGGTGCACTCCCAGTGTACGGGGATGCCAATCCATGCCGCCTCGGACACGGCGGTGACAACGGCCTCGCGCTCGGCGGGGTCAACGATGAGTGCGAAGATGTAAGAGCCGACAACACCGAGGAGTATAGGGATTATCTTTGCCATGCCCTTGCCCCAGATGTTAAAGCCGATGACTATCGCGATGGCGACAACGGCGACGAGCCAGTTGCCGGTGCAGTTGTTGATTGCGGAGGAGGACAGCGTCAGGCCGATGGAGATGATGAT
>CAZBYU010000013.1:0-14134 GCA_964496235.1 uncultured Oscillospiraceae bacterium
TAACAGCTATATTCTCAATGTGAAGCTCATTAAGCATACGCCATTCTCCGTATCTTTGATTAGAAAAGCTTTTCTATCTCGTGAAAGAATTTAATTGCGGCATCATTATCGCGCATTGCAATGAACGCGGTATCGTCACCGGCAATAGTGCCTACAAGACCGCTTATCTCCATGCCGTCAAGCGCGGAGCAACATATGGGTGCAAGCCCGGGTGGCGTTTTGATAACGATAAGATTCTGCGCTATATCATATGAAGACACACTCTTGCGGAAAACCGCCCTAAATCGCGGGTTATAATCGTCCTTTTCCTGTACGCTGGGGGAAACATAGCGATAGCCGCCATTCGGCGCAAGCTCTTTGACAAGCCGCATATCCTTGATATCGCGGGAGAGCGTGGCCTGGGTGCTGTTGATGCCGCGCTCTGCCAAAGCCTGCATCAGCTGCCCCTGTGTTTCGATATCCTGCCGGGATATGATTTCAAGGATCGCTCGCTGACGTCCGTGCTTCATTCTCCGACCTCCTGTTAAGTCAGTTTTTCGTATGCAATCTCATAAAAGCTTCTCTGCCCCATATCGACCATGGCGGTATAGTGAAGAGAACGCTTGACAGATACAATATCATTGTTAGCCAGGTCAAAAACAGCGTTTCCGTCAACGGAAAGATATGCTCTTCTGCCGTGTAACTTCTCGGTTTTGACCTCAATAACACGCCCTGGGTCAAGCACAAAAGACCGTGACCCCATCACATGGGCGCAAATAGGGGTAAGTATAATATTCTCCGCGTCCGGCTCAACTATAGGACCTCCGGCAGACATGGAATACCCGGTAGACCCTGTGGGGGTAGCAAGCACCACACCATCTCCAGAAAATGAGGTCATGATTCTGCCGTCGCAGGACGCGGTCAGCTTTATGCAGTCGCCATATCCGTGGATCACGGCATCATTCAAAGCGCAATCGGTGTAAACAGTCTCTCCGCCGCGCTTTAGCGTGACGGCAAGCTTCATTCTGCGGCTGATAGGTTGCTCACCCTTCGCCGCCTTCACGATAAGCGCGAGATCATCAGGCTCAAGAACCGTCATGAATCCCTTCGTGCCGAGATTCACACCCAAAATGGGAAGTGAAAATTCGTGCAGTGTCCTTGCAACAGAGAGAAGCGTTCCGTCTCCACCGATGACGATAATAAGCGAACACTCTCCCGCCACGCGACAAAGCTCATATGTGGTAGTATCATACGGGATTATGCCGGGTTCATCGTCGGCAAAGACCGGGCAAACAACAGTTTCAAACCCCTCGGCATTCAAAATTTCAGCCGCCTTGCGCGTGAGTACAAGGTCAATATCGCGGAATGGATTCGGGCAAAGTGCAATCATATTATTATACCTCATCGCCGAGTGCCTTGCAAGCACGCGACTTACAGCGTTTCGTGGGAAGCCGCAACTACCGCCGCGACATTCAACTCAACAGGCGGCAAAACCACATTTTTCATATGGCAGATATATTCTATATTGCCTTCCGGACCTTTGATCGGCGAAAAATCGAGTCCAACCGGGGTCAGACCGATAGTCGGTGCAAAATCAAGTATGCCATGCACAACCTCTTCATGCACACGTTCATCACGCACAACACCCTTCTTGCCGACCTCGTCTCGCCCTGCCTCAAACTGTGGCTTTATAAGGCAAACAATGTCCGCACCGTCTTTAAGCAGAGCTTTAACCGCAGGCAAAACAAGCTTGATGGAAATGAAAGAAACATCCATCACGGCCAAGTCGAGTTTTTCGGGTATCAGCTCATCTGTGACATAGCGCAAATTCGTCCGTTCGAGGTTTATGACCCTCTCGTCATTGCGAAGCTTCCACGCAAGCTGACCGTATCCCACGTCGACGGCATAAACCTTCGCCGCATCGTGCTGAAGAAGCACATCAGTGAATCCGCCTGTTGACGCGCCGCAATCGATGCAGGTCTTTCCCGCAGGGTCAACAGGGAAAACACGCAGTGCTTTATCGAGCTTATAGCCGCCGCGGCTGACAAACGGAAGAGTCTCCCCTCGAATTTCAACCGTCGCGTCCGACGCAACAGACATGCCGGGTTTATCCGCACGTTGACCGTTGACAAACACAACGCCGCTCATTATCGTGGTTTTCGCACGTTCACGGCTTTCCGTAAGACCGAGGTCGAAAACCAACTGATCAAGCCTAAGCTTTTTCATCTCAGCGCACCGCCTTGAACATACCGCGCACAGCGTCGGCAATTCCCTTTGCATCAAGCCCGTAATCGCGCTCAAGCTCAGCCACCGTACCCTGAGGAACGATCCCCTCGCCCAAGTTTATAAGGCGTGATGCACGGACGGGAACGTTTCTATCCCCGCATAGAGCAAGAATTCTCTCTCCTATGCCGCCAAATGCACAGCACTCCTCCGGCACAACAAGCCGCCCGGTCTTTCTCACCGAGGCAAGCGTTGCCGCAAAGCCGTTTGGTTTTATCATGCCGAGCTTTATGATATCGGCGCATATGCCCTCTTTTTCAAGCTCTCTTGCCGCGGCAAGAACCTGATTCGTCATTACGCCGTAGCAGACGATCGTCACGTCACCACCCTCACGGAGCTTGTACTCACGCTCCAAGTGCGACTGCGTATATTCGCCCTCGCCACCTCTCGGATAACGAACTGCAACAGGACCCGTCTGCGTAAAGAGCGCGTCTTCGAGCATGTCATGAAGCTCCGCAAAGCTTGCCGGACACATCACTGTCATACCGGGAACGGAACAGAGATAACCCACGTCAAAAACGCCGTGGTGCGTCTCACCGTCATTGCCGACAAGACCCGCGCGGTCAACCGCAAATACGGTGTGCAGCTTTTGAAGCGAAACATCATGTATCAGCATGTCATATGCACGCTGTAAAAAGCTCGAATAAACGGCGAAAACCGGGAGTGCGCCCTGTTTTGACATGCCGGCGGCCATAGCCGCGGCATGCTCCTCGGCAATGCCGATGTCAACAAAACGCTTCGGGAACCTATTTGCATAGTCCAAAAGCCCTGTGCCGGATGTCATCGCGGCGGTTATCGCACATATACGCGCGTCACGCTCGGCAAACTCGCACAGAAAATCACCGAAGCGATCGGAAAAGCATGCTCCGCTATCCTTTACCGCACCAGTAACCGGGTCAAAAGGACCGACACCATGATATTTATCAGGGTGTTCCTCTGCATACGAACAACCCTTGCCCTTCTTCGTCAGCACATGGACGATTACAGGCTGTTCCATATCCTTCGCAAGACGAATCGCGGCTTCAAGCGCATTGAGATCATGACCATCAACTGGTCCCAGATATTCAAAGCCCATCTGACTGAACGTATTATCCGGAAGAATGCGGGACTTGAACCATTCCTTTATTCTGTGGTTAAACGCATAGAGCTTCGGGGTTTTCTTAAACTCGGATCTATACCAGCGTTTGAAACTGACATATCCCGGCTTATAGCGCATCGTACCCAGCAAGCGCGACATACCGCCGACATTTTCACTGATCGACATGTTATTGTCGTTTAGTATGATCACTATCGGCTCACCGCATGAGGCGGCATCTTCAAGCCCTTCATATGCGAGACCGCCTGTCATCGCGCCGTCACCTATCACCGCCACCACATCGTACTTTGCGCCCGTGAAATAACGCGCTCTCGCCATGCCTGTGGCAACAGACACAGATGTGGAGGCATGCCCGGTAATAAAAGCGTCATCATCGCTTTCATATGGCTTGGGAAAGCCGGAAAGACCGCCATGCTGACGAAGCGTCGGAAAGTCATCACGTCTGCCGGTTATTATTTTGTGTGTATAGCTCTGATGACCAACATCAAAAACTATTCTGTCAACAGTCGTGTCATATACCCTGTGCAGTGCGACGGTAAGCTCGACTGTGCCGAGATTGGACGCAAGATGTCCACCGGTTTTAGACACACTGTTTATCAAAAACTCCCTAATCTCGGCGCAAAGAGCGTCAAGCTCATCACTACCGAGCTTTTTTATATCGGCAGAGGAGTTTATTCTCTCTAAAATACTCAAATCTTCACCCAAAAAGCATTTTTATTATTTATTTCTGGTTGCAAGCGCGTCCGCAAGCGAACAGAGAAACTCCGTATCCTCAAATGCTTCCGAAAGGACGCCTTTTGCAAATTCCGTAAGTCTCTCAACAGTCTCTCGACAGCCCTTTTCACCCATAAGTGCCATATAGGTGTTCTTATTTTCCTGCATGTCCGAGCCTATTGGCTTACCCAGCTCATCGGCTGTACTGAGAACATCGAGCATATCATCACGAATCTGAAACGCCATGCCCAGAGCCGAGCCGAAATGGCCCGCCGCCGCGAGCTGAAGCTCACTTCCGCCTGCCGCGGCAACGCCCATCTGACATGCCGCGACGAGCAACGCGCCGGTCTTGCGGCTGTTTATCTCCGTCAGCTCCTGCTCAGTAAGAGACTTGCCCTCGCCGAGCATGTCAAGATACTGACCCCCGCACAGACCGTCAAGCCCCACCGCCCCGGCAAGTATATCGGCACAATTTGCTCTGTTCTCTGCAGGAAGCTCGGCAGAGAGAAGCGTATGGAACGCCTCCGCCTGCAATGCATCACCCGCAAGTGTGGCAACGCATTCACCGTAAACCTTGTGGTTTGTAGGTCTGCCACGGCGAAGGTCATCATTATCCATGCAAGGCAGATCATCGTGAATAAGGCTGTATGTATGCAACATTTCAATGCCGCACGCAACCGGAATCGCCTTTTCCACATCTCCGCCGGATATGCGGCAGAATTCAAGCGTGAGCATGGGGCGAATGCGCTTGCCACCGGCAAGAAGACTATACCGCATTGCCTCGGCAAGCCCCGACTGCGGGAGCTTTTCAAAGCCGTTAAAACATTGCTCCAACGCGTTTTCTATTATGAGCTTATATTCCTTCTCATTCATGCGTTTTCATCCTCAAATGGCAACTCGACGGGTTGCCTGTCTGCACCCTTTTTCAGCTTTACCACTGTCTGCTCCGCCTCATCAAGAAGCTGAGTGCAACTTGAAATAAGCTTGGTTCCCTCTTCAAACATCGCAAGGGAATCACTGAGCGACATATCGCCGTTTTCCAAGTGTTTTACTATTTCATCAAGTCTAGCGACGGCTTGTTCAAAGCTCGGCTTCTTCGCAGCCATAGTATCTCCTCCGGGTAAAATATTGATTAAATGCTTTTCACGTTCCTCACGGTGCATTCGGCTTCACCGTCGGTAAGACGTAGTGACAGCATATCGCCCTTGCTAACGTCGGAAATGCTTTTAATCACCTTGCCTTCAGCATCACCGGCAATGGCGTAGCCGCGTGACAACACCTTCAGCGGACTCATCGCATCAAGCGACGCGGCAAGACGCAAAAGCTCGTGTTTTTTCTGTTGATTAATACGCTCCTGCTCGAATATGAGCCTGTCACGATATCTGTCCAGTTCGATTCGCCTGTCATCAATGCTTGCCATTGGGTCAAGCATGACGCGCTTTGATGTGATAGAATCAAGTCTTGCACGTAAGGTCGCAAGCTTTTTGCTCATCGCCTGACGCGAGCGGATATCATAGGACATTAATGCGTCCGTATACTCCGCAATATCCGGCACTGCCTTTTCCGCCGCGTTAGACGGTGTAGACGCACGGACATCTGCCACATAGTCAGATATTGTCACGTCCGGCTCATGACCCACAGCGGAAATAATGGGGATTTCCGAGGCATATATCGCACGCGCCACGCGCTCATCATTAAATGCCCACAAATCTTCTATTGAGCCGCCGCCGCGTCCCGTGATAATAACATCAGCAACCTTGAACTCGTTTGCATAGCGAATTGCGCCGACGATTTCGGGAGGAGCCTCAACACCCTGCACACGCACCGGGAGCAAAACAACCTTTGTCAAGGGCCAACGCTGACGCAATATGCGAATCATATCATGCACTGCCGCACCGGCTGATGATGTAATGATGGCGATTTTCTCCGGAAAGCGTGGGAGCGGCTTTTTATGCGCCCTGTCAAAAAGGCCTTCCTCCTCAAGCTTCTTTTTAAGCTGCTCGAATGCGACCTGTAGATCACCCGTTCCCTCAGGTAAAAGTGCGGTGCAATAAAGCTGATAAGCACCGTCACGCGGGAAAACAGATACTCTGCCGAACGCCGTCACTCCCATGCCGCTCTCCGGGCGAAAGCGCAACTTAGACGCACTGGATTTGAACATGACGCAGCGTATACTGCTCTCCGCATCCTTTAGCGTAAAATAATGGTGACCCGAGGGGTATATTTTATAGTTAGACAGCTCGCCGCGCACGCAAACCTCGCTCAAGCGCGGTTCACCGTCAATAAGTCCTTTTATAATGCCGTTGAGCTGAGTTACGGAAAGCGTCTGCTGCTCCATACTCACGCCTCGTCACACTCGGTTTCGGCGGACGCGGTCTCGTCCCCTGCCACAGCAGTGACGGAAGTATCGGCAGAATCGACGCCTTGAGCATACTCTCCGCGCATAAAGCCACCGAGAACACCGTTCACAAACGCCACGGTGTCCGGGTCATCATAGCCCTTATCCAGCTCCACAGCCTCGTTTATAGCGGCGGCAGAAGGAACATCGTCCAAGTATAAAATCTCGCATATGGCACAGCGCATAACGGCAAGTGCCGTTCTGGAAATGCGCTCGGGTCTCCAGCCTCTTGCGTAACGCTCTATATAGCCGTCAAGCTCGGAGCGGTTTTCCGCCATCAGATTTGTCAGGCGACGGATATAATCAAGTTGCTTTTTGTTAGGAAACTCGCTGTATAGCTCGTTCTCCGCGGCTAGAGTATCATAGTGTTCCTGTGAAAAGAAGGCGTCGAAAATCTCATCAGGCGAAAGCCCGGCGGAAGACGCGGCAAACGCGAGCTGTATCGCAATTTCTCTGGCGGTTGATCTCGTCATTGTTAACTCCTCCGAGCTTTATTTTTCAAAAGCAACGCCGGAAACATGGACGTTGACCTCTGCCTTGTCCATGCCGGTCGCGCTCAAAACGACGCTAAAAACCTCTTCCTGCACAGACCTTGCGACATCGACTATATTGTGTCCGTACATGACCGTTATTATCGCATCAACGACGATCTTACCGTCATTAAACTGTACCTTCACGCCCTTGGAAAGTGATTTTATGCCGATAAGCTCAACAAGCTCCGCCCCGGAGGTGACGGAAAGCCCGGCAACGCCCTCGACCTGTGTAACCGCCTCTCTGACAAGTGCGGATATAACCTCTTCGGAAATATTTATGCTGCCGTTTGCCTCACGGCAGGTAATGTAATTTTCACCCATGATTATTCCTCCTCATATGATGTCAGAGTATTGTACCACGTTGCGTCGAAAAAATAAAGAGAAATCGTGAAAAATAGCTGCAAAATACAAAAATAAACCGGCGCGCATCGATTTAACGCGCCGGTTTCAACTTATCCTTTTACTTCTATGATACTCAGCTGAGCCGCCTGATAGGGTGTTTCCGAGCAGATTATATCGGTTATCTGCGCCACCGCCTCCTCGCTCAAGCCCTCGTCGGGCGCGGGTACGGCGACTGTAACAGTGTCATTTCCTATGTAAACGACACAGTCGGCAAATTCCTTTGCGATTAGCAGGTTTTCTATCTGCGATTCCTGCATTGAATTCGTCGCCATAACGGATATCGCGTTCATCGCACTGTCAATAGTCTCCTGTGAGGCAGTTTCCGCCGTAGCCGCAGTTTGCAAAAGCTCCAGTGCCTCATCACGCGAGACCTGACGTGTCAAACGCGCCTCTGCAAAGTATTCCGAGCCATCACCACCGGTCAATGTCGCGCTTTCGGCGTTTGCGTTAAGCATTGCCTCGTCCTCTGCCGACACCATCTCCGCATCCGGGCTTCCCCAGCGGCTGTTGTATGACCAATTCAAAGCCACTGCCGCACCCACAAAAACCAGAACCGCCAGCATCGTGATATTTCTTTTCCTGTTTTTCATCGTTTTATGCTCCTCCCTTTGATTGAGTCATTTTAAGTATGGTTATTTTATCTGCTGTAAAACCAGTATATGAGCTGACTGCTCGAATAATATCAAGCCGCACTCTTGCATCGTCCGCCCCGTCACATACAATGACCACACCGTTTTCCGACACTATAGCCTCTGTCCGTCCGACCCCCTGTGTACACGCAAGTATGTCTTCAATCGGGTTATCCGTCGAAGAAGTTTTAAGGGTGTCGTTTGAGGACGGTATGAGCATCAGCGCGATCCCAATAGCCAATACTATGAGCGGGTATTTATATTTTTCAAGCTTCGCCGCTTTTGCCTTTATCTCATCCACTGTTTATCCACGCCACCCTTTCCGACGGAATTCCGAGTTCCGATAAAAGCTTATCCTCCAAATTGCGTTTTTCCCGTACCCCTGCATCAACGTCGATTTTTGCGGAATACGGAACCCACACACCGTCCGAACTCCACCTCACCTCAACATCTGCCTTTACACCGATTATGCCAAGCGTTTCCGCCTTGTCCGTAATATATGCGGCATATTCGTCTTCTATTACCGCCCTGTTTAACCTGTCGCGAAGCTTGTCCCCGCTTTCATATATAGCCGCCTCCCGCTCGTGGTATTTTGTCATCAGTTGGGCGTAATAATCAAAGTCGAGTTGGCGCAACGGCGTCAAAACCGTGATTATAAGCACGCATGAGCAGAGTATACCGGTCACTCGCTTTACATTTCCCTCCGGAATTATACTGCAAACAGCTCCGCAGAGTATGGACAAGCCGCATATTTCACGAATAAGCCCGCTCATTACACACTCACCATCCTTATTGCCGTAGTAAAGGAGATGAAAAGCATTATCGCACAACATCCAACAAGCCCAAGCAGAATACCGAGTGCAGTACCGACATCGTTTACAAACGCGGAAAGCTTTGCGTTCGGCAGCATATCGCAGGCACATGCCGCAGCTCGAAAAAGCAAAAGTTTCACAGAAAGCGCGGCAAAGGGGACGACGCACAAAGATGCCACTGCTACGAGGCTCAATGCTCCGGCAGAATTTTTTATAATACCCGCCGCGGATAAAACCGTCGATGCCGCGTCTGATATTATCCCGCCAACAACCGGCAGTGCAGTTGAAATCACCGTTCGCGCCGTTCTCGCGGCAACAGCATCAACGCCGCTCGTAACTATCCCGGTCAAGCCGATATAACCACTGAAAACTATTGTGAACCCTGTCATAAAGGTTGTTGCAAGCCATTTACTAAATCGTTGGCATGCTTTAAGCACCGGGTTATCGAAAATTCCGTTGCTGAGTGACAGCGCGAGAAACGCATACACAAGCGGAATAACAACACTTTGGGCCGTCTTCATAAGCACGTCTACCGCAAGGCACACCGCCGCGTAGCGAGTAGATGCGGACACAAGTGCGCCGCACACTCCCGCCGCCGTAAACACTGCCGGCAATGCCGCGCGTGCATAGTCCGACATCTGAAGCAATGCGCTTGAGGTCTGTTCGACAAGCCCGTCCACCCCTCCGATCAGCATAGCCGCCGAAGCACAAACACCGGCGATGCTTATATAGTCACGTATCGCGGCATCTTTGGCAAAAGAACCGGTTAAAGCAGAACACACGGCAACTGCAACAAGCCCCAGCACATCGGAAATACTCTTATTCAGCTCCAGCCTAAGGTTATCCACCACACTGTTCCACAGTCTCTCAAGTGCGCCCTGCGCGTCATACTCACCGCTGTCACTTATTGCACCGCTTATTTCCCGCGCAGAATTTGGAAGAAGCTTCTCCGCATCATGCATACCTGTTGTATCCAAAACGTCGCTCGCCAATCCTACAGCAGACGCGCTTGTCCAAAGCAAAGGAGTAATAGCAAGCGCGAGCAATAACGTGTACAGTCCTTTTCTCATACCATTCCCCCTATCATGCGTAGCATGCCGATGATAAGCGGCATAGAGATCACCAGAGCGCACATCGTACCGGTAAGCTCAATTGCGGCGGCACTTGCCCCCATCGCGGAATCTCGACACAGCTCCGCGGTCAGCTTCGTTACAATGGCGATAGCCGCACATTTCATAATCGGCGTGATTACCGTTTCTGATGTCCCGACTATTGTTTTAAGTGCTTTTATCAGCTCCGATAGCTCTCCGACAAAGCCTATTGCGGTAGATGTTATCATTGTCACCGTGCATATGCCGATTACCAGCGTTATCTCCGGGTTTGTACGCCTGATGAGCAACCCGGTCAACGCCGCCAGTAGGGCAATCGCCGCAGATTTGAATACAAGCTCCATCCTATAAACCGAAAAGCGTCTTAATCAAATCAAAAAGCTCGCTTATTTTCCTCACGATGACCATAAGCACAACAACAAGGGCAGTTATCGTAGTCATAAGTGCCTGCTCATCACGACCGGAACGTTGAAGAAGGATATTCAGCACCGCAACAAGAATACCCACCGCCGCTATTTTGAAAATCAAATCGACATCCATATGTAAAGCTCCTAAATCAGCATGATCACCAGCATAAGCCCGATTGCGCCGGAAACGCCCATACACAGTCGACTTTTCTGCGATAATTCTCCTCGAGCCGCGTTGAGTGCTCCATCAAGCCTTAGCTTGCAATGGTTAAGCGTGGAAAGTTGAGAAGATAAATCCCCTCGCCCTAAAACGTACCCAAGTGCGGCAAAATCACAAAGCTCGTCCGCGTTCAATACCGTTAGCTCTTGCTCGGCGCATTCTCTCCACAGCTCACTCAATTCTTTTTCGCCAAGCTCCGGAATACGAGCGTAAAGCTCTGTGAAGAAGTCTTCCGCGCCGCCTTTTTGATTATGTGAAAGCAAACCGATAAGTTTGGGAATGGGCGCAAGCCGTGATGATAGCTCCACAGACATGCGTTCGATCGCCATTATAAGAACTTCGAGCGTGCGTATGCGCTTCTTTGCGACGGCAACAGACAACATGCCAACAGAAAAGCACGATGAAAATGCCAACAAAGCACCTAATATCTTCATTCGTTGAGCCTCCGTTCGGTGTATTCCCTTTTCCCCGAGCGAAAATGTATTTCCACGGCATAGTCAAATATTCCGTCTTTCAGAAGCTCTCGATATACCTCTCTGCGGTTCAAGTCATCATATGAGCTTGCATGCGCCGTGGCAAGCAGGCTCACGCCGCACCCGCTTATCTCGCGCACCGCGTGTATGTCCTCACTGTCGGTAATCTCATCCAAAGCAATGTATTTCGGATTCATCGTTCTAAGCATCATAATCGCCGCACGGCTTTTCTTTACTCCGCTTAATATGTCCGTATTTGCTCCGAGGTCAAATCCACTTTCACCCGGATAGCCCGCCGTAAGCTCTCCGCGCTCGTCCACAATGGATATATTAATCCCCGAATAGGATAAACGGCGAATAAGCTCTCTCAAAACCGTGGTTTTACCCACACCGGGCGGTGCGAGGACGAGTACGCTTGTACCTGTTTTTCTGAAAAGCCGAGCGTATACGGTGTCAAAATCACCCTCAAATTCATGTGGAATCCTTATATTCAGTGACGTAAAACGGCGAAAGCCGCTTATCTCACCGTTCTGAACCGCCGCCTCTCCACACACACCGATTCTCAGCCCACGTGAATAAATATACCCCTCGGCAAGCTGGGATAAAAATGAATGTAATGACGCACCTGTCGCTCGTTCGATGACGCAGTTCATGTCTCGTTCCGTCACGGCGCAACTTGAAAACGAGAAAACTCTGCCTGCCACCGCAAAGGATGCAAGTTGCCCCATACGAAGCCTTATTTCCTCTGCGTGCTCGATACTATACGGCAAGATGCCTTTGACAGCGTTATCTCGAATCCACCCGGGTAAGAGAGTCAATGCGTTTTCGATATAGTTCATTTATGCTCCTCTCCTATATGCCTGATAATATCTATGCGCCTACCTTAGAATTATTCTTGAAACCTACGGCAAGTTGTGGTATCATTTAACGCGTACTTAACGCCCGACGTTTTCGGGTTAACGATTGGAGAGTTGTATAAATGGAAATGAAGGTACTATGGGTCGGTGCGTTGTTTTTCGCAGGTTGGCTTTGGTTCTTCCTTTTTGTCAGACAGTTTATTTTCAATTTTGCAGTTGCATTTCCCCTTATCAGCGGCATGAACCGCACCAGTGAAGGGCTTATGCACAAGTCCGCCACACGATATACCATAATCTCGTCAATCATGTGCGGCATATTCGTTGCGATAGTTCTGTTTGTGATCATCCGCTTTTGCGCGACATACCTGATGATAAGCTTTTTCGTAGGCGGCGTTGCAGGGCTTGTACTTTACCTTAACAAGTTCACGCCCAAGAACCGCCAGATGTTTGACGCTTTCTGCTCGACATATTATCAGTTTGTTCCCGATGATGAACTTCGCACGGCAATGTACAACAAAAAACCCAGCCAGATGAAACAGCGTCTTCACGCAATGGATATTTCAACGGACTTTATACCGACTTTCAAAGATTAAGAGAAAACATGCAACGACACCAGACTTTAGGTCTGGTGTCGTTTTAATATCCGTTCTGTTCAATTAAGGATTTACTTATTCGGCCAAGGGGAGAGTTTTCCACGGTTCACGAGAAACGCCTTGTCCGCAAGCTCTGCCATAGGTGAGTCGGAAAGCGAATCCGAATAAAAGCACTCCGTATGTGCGCCGGGGTACTGCTCATAAAAACGTGTCACTTTCTCGACATCGTGGCAGTTCTTGCCGATGATTTGCCCGGTTTTCTTATCCATGCGTGTGCCAATAAGGCGAACACCGAGTTTTTCGGCAACAGGCTTCAAAAGGAACTCGGGTGAGGCGGAAATGATGACATCATCTTCTTTTCTTTGAGCGAGATACCACTCCCCCACGCCGTCAAATTTCTCTTCCCAGAACTCAGGCACTACAGTGTCGGCATCAATGTACTTCAAAAATGCGAAAACCTGTTCTTTCAGCGCGGTCATATCTATACTGCCGAGTGCTTTTTTCATCGCCATTGCCAAAGTGCGCGGTACAGTACGCAATACAGCCGTCGGGTAGTGCTTCAGACAATGAAGATAAAAAGTGACTGAGCTGTCGCGGACGTATATAGTCTTGTCAAAATCGTAAGTATACATGTATCGTCACAGGATGTAGCGAACATAGTCATCCTTACGGGGCTTTGCCTCGGGTGCTTCGTCCGGATAGCCGATTATGCAGTTGCCTATTCCGATATAGTCGCCCTCAATACCCCATTTTCCCAGAAGTGCCTTGCCCTCATCACTGTCAAAAACCTCACGTGCGCGGTTTATCCAGCACGAGCCGAGACCGAGAGCATGAGCCGCGTTCATTAGGTTACCCATGACAAGACTGCCGTCGGGAACTGCGTTTGCACTGTTCGCGTCAGCAAGAACCAACAGCACCGTCGGTGCGCCATAAAACGGGTCATGGCTTGCGCCCATAACGGCGGCATTAAGCTTGGAAAGCTGCTGTATCTCCTCTTTGTTTTGAATGGCGACTATTATCGGTGACTGACGGTTCATAGCAGTAGGGGCGTATATGCCGGCTTGCAGAACTTGGTCGAGCAGTTCCTTTGAAACTTGCTCCGCCTTATAGCGGCGTACGCTGCGTCTAGAAATGAGGTCGGATACTGTAGAATTCATGATACTATCTCCTTTTCAAATTATTAGCTTGGTTTATTTTATCGTTCTGTATACGTTGACAAACAATGCGCCCGACAAAAGGACATCGAAAATCGCCGCCGCAAACGACCCTATTGCACCACAGAGAACGAGCGTAATAATCAACGCACGACCGAACACGAACACTGCCGCATTCTGCATAGCCGCTCCGTAAGCAAGCTTTGCCATACGCACTGCACGAGGCAGACGGCTCAATTCATCAGCCATTATAAGCACATCGGCGGAATCCAATGCCGCCTGTGAGCCTAGGGAGGCAATGGAGATCCCAACATCGGCTCTCTCAAGAGCTTCAAGGTCACTCGCATGATCGCACACAACAGCGAGAGAAGAACGTTCAGGCTTTGTGGCAAGTATGTACTCGACAGCAGAGACCTTGCTGTCCGGTATAAGCTCGGGCTTGACCATGTCGAAATTAAGTGATGAAGCTATCGGA
>CAZBYU010000014.1:0-13364 GCA_964496235.1 uncultured Oscillospiraceae bacterium
GTACCACAGTATGTACTCATTCCGTCATGTGTTGTTGCTCGGTCGCGTGATGAGCGGCAAGGGCGGTGAGCTTATCATTTCCGAGTGTGAGCGTGTGCTGAAAGACGAGTATGCCGAGCTTGCCGACAAGCTCCACCTCGCTCTGCCCGATGAGAAGTTCCGCCGCGTCGGTCAGTCCGCCGCCGCCGCTTCCCTACCGGAAATCAAAAAGTAAAGAAGCTGTTTTAAGGGCAGTTGCAAACCTTGTTGTTGCAACTGCTCTTTTCATATTACCATATTCGGATCTGCGTGTAATTACAGAAAAAACAAAAACCGCAATTATTCTGAACGGTTTGGGTGTGAATTAAAAGCCGCAGTTTTTGTCAACCGCGCGGGAAGGTATATTCCACTTGCCATAGGCGAAGATTTAGACTATAATATATTAGTTATGACAACCGATACGAGATTTTCAAGGCAAGGAGCAAGGCAATGAACCAAAAAGAGCTTAACGAGATACGCCGCAGATGGAAGCCCGACCGAGGCGCGATTTCTGCGATTTATGGGTGTTATGTTAACTCAGCAAAGGAGATCGTTTCGCAATTTGACACGTCGCTGGGACTGTTGAGCCATGACGAGGGAGAAATGTATCTCACACTGATGAAAAAGGCTCTGGGTGGTACGTTAGGCAAAAACCTTGTAGACATCGAATTTGCCACGGCACAGGTCGCGGGAAGCGAGGAACACGGTCTTCTTATGCGCCTGAAAAAAGAGCTTTTACGCGACGATGATGCGCGAAACGAGCTTTACGGAAAAATAATCAACTCGCTTGCACTCGACGAGGAAAGCGGATACCTCATTCTGCTCGCCGCCGACAGCTATGACGTACCCTACCACGGGCGCGACGGCGCGATGCAGGAAGATGGCGGCGAGGTATTCAAATACTTTCTCTGTTGCATATGCCCTGTGCGTTCCGGTGCGCCGGAACTCGGATACAGTGCAGAGAGCGGTGAGTTCCATTTGAGCAAGGTGGGACAGACCGCCGCCGCACCGGTGCTGGGGTTCATGTTCCCTTGCTTTGATTCACGTGCAACTAACATATATAACGCACTTTACTATACGCGAAAGCCCGCAGAGCTTCATCAGGAGCTGATTGACGCGATTTTCCTCACGCCGCCGATGATGTCCGCACCCGAACAAAAAGACGCGTTCGGTGCGGCAATGGCAGACGCACTCGATGACGAGTGTAGCTATGACGTGGTGCAGGCGGTACACGAGCAGATACGCGCACGTATCGCCGAACACAAGGAATCGCGCGACCCGGAAAAGCTGGAGCTGACTGTGAATGAGGTGGGGTCAATGCTCAAGCAGAGTGGGCTTGACGACGAGACCGTGGAGAGCTTCCGCACGGAGTGCGAAAAGGAGTTCGGCGAAAACGCCGCACTCGACCCCAACAACATTATAGATGCCAGAAGGTTCAAGATAGAAACTCCGGAGATAAAAATAAGCGTTTCCCCGGAAAACAGCTATCTCATAGAAACGCGCATTATAGACGGACGCAAATACCTACTCATTCCCGCCGACGGCGGCGTGGAGATAAACGGAATAAGCGTAAGCATTCAGCCCAACGACAAATAAGGCATTTGCCGACACGCCAAGGAGGTTAAGCAATGGCCGAGAGGTATGAAAAACTATACATTCTACCGGAACGTCTTTATGCAGACGGCGCACCCGTGATAATCACGGACGGTACGCTTTTGCACGACACTGTGACGAAAAAACGGCTTGTTCAGCTGAATTTCATAAGCCTTGCGGAAAAGCAGATCGCCTTTGTGCGCGTGTGCATCACGCCGACAAGCGCGAACGGCGAGATCTGCGGCGAGAGCGTGACTTATCTATATAACGAGCTTAAAGCAAAGCGCGACGATGAGTTCGGTAGAAAGTCCGCCGTAATTCTCGGCGAATGTCAAGCTTCCGCATTCAAGGTGAGTGTGCAGGAGGTCGGTTACGGCGACGGCAGTGCGTGGGACGGCATGGGGTCTGCCTGGGTCTCGCTGAAAAGGGCGCAAAAGCTCGCCGAGGCTCTCGGTGAGGAGGAGCTTGCCCGGCAATACCGCATACGCTACGGCAGTGATTGCGCGATATTCCCCTCGGACGAACGAGGGCTGTGGACATGCACCTGCGGCGCAACAAACCGCGACAACGAGGAGAAATGCCATCGTTGCCGCAGGGTGTATTCCGCGTTGAAAAACGTGAATGTCGGTTCTCTGCGTTCGGAAAGCGCGCAACGCGTGGAGACGGAGCGACAGCAGGCGGACGAGGAGCAGACCGAAAAAAAGACCGCGCGAAAGAAGCTTATAATCGCACTTGCCGTACTTATACCGCTTATTATCTCGGCGGCTGTTGCATTTATCACCGTGCCACGCTACATGCAGGAAAAGGAGGACTACGCCGCGGCGCAGTCGCTCTTTGCCGCAGGGTATTATGATGAGGCGGAGGATGCCTTCCTCGCGCTGGGTGACTATGCCGACAGTGCGGAGATGGCGGAGAAAGCCGTTCCCTATGCGAGGGCGGAGCATCTCCTCGAATGCGCCGAGAACGACGATGTGGGCGGTCTGTTGTCCATAGGCATGAAGCGTTCCGACGTGGCAGAGGGCGAGACCGTGGCAGTGGCACTATACCGCGAAGCCGCCGCGCGTTTTGCCGCGCTCGGCGATTATAAAGACAGTGCCGAACGCGCCGAGAGTTCGCAAAAGGCAGTAGACGATTATTTCGACGCGCAAAACCGCGCCGCCTATGAAGCGGCGTCGAAATTGCTGGAGGAGAACGCCTACCTTGCCGCGCGTGACGCGTTCATTGCGCTCGGTGACTACTCCGACAGCAAGAAAATGGCAACGGAATGCCTGTATAGGCGCGACACGGCTCTGGTGGAGTACGCGGAGAAGTATTTCACAGAGGGTATTGCGGTTTCTCTGAGCCTTGACAGCGAGCAAAAGAGCATTGTGTACATTCCGCAGTCGGTTTTCTCCGCCTACGGCAACGACATTTCCGCCGATTTGCGCGATATACTGCGCGATGACGGAGTTGAGATAAACATCGCGGACGCACCCGCCGAGGGTGTACAGCCCATATGTCAAGCCATTGTGGACGAGCTTAACACACTCAACGGCTACGGCGAGTCCGCCGCGCTTACTAAACGCGCACTTGTCGCGGGTGATTATACGCGCCCATTCTACGCAAAGTGTGCCGAGGGTGACATCATCGGCGCGTATCAATGGCTCAGCGCGTACACGGGCGAATTCGACATGCGCGAGCAGTGGCTCGGACTGTTGGAGCTTTACGCGCCCTACTGCGGCACGTGGGAGCTTTACAGCGGAGATTTGACGCTTATTGCACAGACCGCGGGCCTGAACCACAAGTGCAGTAGCTTCACCTCCAAGGTCGTGATAGCCGAGGATCACGCCTCGCTTATAATATATCCCGCAGGCGGCGAGGACTACCCTATTGAGCTGACGGCGGCACTGGGTACTGCGGGCTTCAACCTCGCCACGGACGAGGTGACGAACTACTACGCCATCATCTCCAACTTCGGGCGGCTGACCTATACACGCTACAACACCTACGGCGCACAGGCGGGCAACCAGAGCGTGGAATACTCCAAGGTGGGCTGAAGCCACAGGCACGGTATTTACGGGTGTTGCGCGTCATATAATGTGAGAGCAAGTTTCAAGCGAAAGGAAGTGCGGTCATGTCAAAACGCCGAGAAACCGACGCGAGAGAAGATAAGCGGCGCGTCGGTCGGCTTGCCACACTCCTCGCCGCAGTGGCGGTATGCATCTGGTTGCTTTGGGGCAACACCGCACTGACGCTGACCGAGGTCGGGGTGCAATCGCCGCACATTCCGGCGGAGTTTGACAGCTTTCGCATCGCGCATGTGTCGGATCTGCACGACGCACGGCTCGGCGCAGATAACCGCGAGCTTATTGAGCTTATCCGCAAAAGTGCGCCGGATATTATAGCCATCACCGGAGATCTGATAGACTCAAACCGCACGGATATAGCTCTCGCGCTGTCTTTCGCACGACAGGCGGCGGAGATAGCCCCGGTATACTACGTCACAGGTAACCACGAGGGCGCGTTGATGGATTATTGGCGGCTACGCGAGGGCTTGACGGAGCTGGGTGTAACGGTACTGACAGATGAGGGTGCGGAAATAACTCGCGACGATGCGACGATACGAATTATAGGGCTGGATGACCCGAATTTTGCCACGCATGATGAAATAAAAGCGGGCTTTCCCGCGATGATACGCGATAAGCTCAGCTCCCTGACCGTTGAGAACGAATACGGCATTCTTCTTGCACACAGACCCGAATATATTGACAGCTACGCCGAGGGCGGGGTGGACCTCGCTTTGTGCGGTCACGCACACGGCGGACAGTTGCGTCTGCCGTTTATCGGCGGGGTTATAGCACCGGGTCAGGGGCTTTTCCCGAAGTACGACAGCGGGCTGTACACGGTAAACGGCACGGACATGGTAGTCAGTCGTGGGCTAGGCAACAGCGTGTTCCCGCTGAGAATAAACAACCGTCCGGAGCTTGTGCTTATAACGCTGAAAAGTGCATAAAAACAGGGTGAACACGTATGTTTACCCTGTTTTACTTATTACATTTTATATTTTTATATCACTCGCCGATATCGCCGCGGACGACCTTTCCGATGTTCCACAGATATGCCGCCTTTTGTGCGGCATCCTCGCTTTCATCGGGTGTTTTATACTCCATGGCGGCGGTCTGTGCGCCGCAGTCACGGCACATCACGTACCAGCACCAGCCGTTTTCCTCTTCCAAAAGCCCCGCACCGCCGCAAAAAGGGCAATCCTGAAGCTCCAGCTTTTCGTGTATATCCATGCTATTATCCTCCTAAGCTCGATTACCGGCTCATTATAACACATATAGCCGGAAAGATAAAGGCGTATTTTGAGCAAAAAGGCGATTTTATCGGACTTGCCGAGCTTGCGGAGATGTAGTATAATGGCGGCACGGTGACGCAAAAAGGAGGCGGAGTACATGGCAATGGACTATGAGGCATTGAGCGACAACGAGCTTTTGTCTCTTTTCCGCGACGGAGACGGCGCGGCAGGCAGTGAACTCGCCGTGCGTTACCGCCCGCTCATCAAACGCTGTACACGCCCGTACTACCTTGTCGGCGGTGACGGCGAGGATCTGATACAAGAGGGCATGATGGGTCTTGTAAGCTCGATGCAGAGCTATGACGCGGATAGCGGAGTGCAGTTTAAGACCTATGCGGAGGTGTGCATACGGCGCAGGATACTCTCGGCGATAAAGGCCGCGTCGCGCTTTAAGCACATGCCGCTCAACTATCGGCTGAGCTTGGAGGAGCTTTACGGCGAGGACGGCGGCGCGGCAGTTGCCGATGTGCCGGACGAACCGCAAACCCGCTCCCCCGAGGAGCTTATAATCGAGCGAGAGCGCAAAAGCACGCTTTACTCACAAGCGAGGGCATTGCTGACCCCGCTGGAAAAGCGGGTGCTGGCACTGTATCTGGACGGTCTCAGCTATGAGGAGATCGCCACACGCGCCGGTAAACCGGTGAAAAGCGTGGACTCCGCCTTGCAGAGAATACGCCGTAAGCTCTCCCGAGCAATGGAAAACCAATGAAAACACCGTGCATTATCCTACTTGATAAGCACGGTGTTTTTGCGTTCATTTACGCGCCTTGCTCATTCACTTGCGCGATTGAGCTTACAGGCGGTGAGCGTATTAAAGGTGAGTATGTCCACGGTTTCGTGGGTGAGCGTGTCATAAACGACGAGCGTCAGCTCGTCCGCACCGAACCAAGTGAGCTTCTTGCCGGCATGTACAATGTCCTGATACTCGAAGTTCACGGTAAGGGTCTCGCCGTCGAGAGTGAACGTCATGCTCTCGCCCTCAACCGTCGTCACAATCGGCGCGGCAGGGTCAAGCGCGGTATTTTCGACCAAAACGGCATCGTTGGCACTCTCTGTCATCATGTCGACAGGCACTCCGACACGCCGAAGCTCGTCCATGAGTGTGCAATACTCCTCGCTTTCCTCCCAAGGGCTGTTCTTTATGACAAGAAGGGTACGACCCGTGCGTTCAAGCTCCGCAATATAGTCCGCGGTGTCGCTTATTGCGGTCAAATACTCATTATTGACGTTGTGGGAGTTTATCTGCCAACTCAGGTACGCCGGGTCATCGCGGCGGTCGGGTATGCCGAGGGCGAGAAAACGTTCGCCCAGCCAGCGCGAGATCTTACGCGCACCGGCGGCATTCAGGTGAGCATCAAGCGACCAGTCGGCTTCGGTTATATCAAGCTCCGCGTCCATGAGATTCATGTTAATGAATTCAAGACCGTTTTCCTCGGCAAGGACGGCAACTGAGTTGAGATAGGGCTGAGTTGCGGTGCGCTCAACGGACGGGGTTTTCAAAAGCAGAAGCGGGATATCCTCGCTCTTGCAAAGGTCGATTATACGCGTTAAATAATCAAGCTCCTTATCCATTATTGGTGAAAGCTCGCTTATCTTATCGACGGTGACATGCTCATACCGCCCCACGCCGTAGCGCAGAGTACTGCCCTTGAAGTTTTCCAAGCCATCCGACCATGGGAAGTGCTTGAAATCCTCCGCCGTAAGCTCATCAAAGCGTCCGTGATAAAGCGGAAAGCCCAACAGAAGATTCAATCGCCTTTCCTCGGGAGCGGAGGCAACGACGGCATTAAGCTTGTTTTCGGACAAGCGCATTCCGGCGGTATTTTTTATTTGAGTCTGCTCCTCGGAATACTCATAGTCACTCGTCGCCGCCATTACCTCAAGCACAATGAGCTTGGGGTGCTGGGTTTTAAGAGCCTCGAGTATATTATAATAGGAATTCCACAGCGGCTGAACGCCGCCCCAGAGGTTATACGCGGCAACGCCGTACTCGTCATAGAGTGTGGCGGTGTCGATATTTATGCCGGAGTGGCTGTTGCCGACAAGCAGAACGTCAATGCTGTTTTCCGGCTGGGCATAGAGACTTTGCATAGTGAGTATGCCGTCGGTGCGCTTCATGATGAGGACGCGGTTAATATACCACAAACCGGACAGTGCGAGCGCGAGCGTGAGCAGAACGGCGATAATTCTCGTAATATACTTTTTCATAGCCGCCTCCTAGAAACCCGCGTACACGAACGCCGCAGAGGAATACTGTGCGCCGTACACACCGAACACAACGATGGCAAAAAACATCACAAGGGCAAGCCCCGCGCGAAAAACAGGGTTTTGCTTCAAGATAAAGCGGACACTGTAGCCATGCTCACGCAGGGCGGAGACCGCCAGCATAACCGCACCGAAGAACAGCACGACCGCCCAGTCGGTTTGCGTCATGCCGAGAGTGGCAAACGTGCCGTCGAAAAGCACCCAAGGATTCCACACGCTCACCATACGCAGGAAATACACCGCCGTGGCTTTCAGCCCGCCTATACTGAACGGAACAACATTGATGCTCATCAGCACGAGGACGATAAAGCGTTGAAGCGATTTATATCCAAACGTGGTGCGGTCTATGGAGAGCTTTTCACAGGCGCGTTTACGCCAAGGCGAGGTGAGCATGCCGACAGTGGTATACATTGCGGCGACGAAGCCCCAAAACGCAAACGTCCACGCCGCACCGTGCCACATGCCGCTGACGGTGAAGACGATAAAGGTATTGAGTATTTTTCTCACAGCACCCTTGCGGCTACCGCCGAGGGGTATGTAAAGATAGTCAGTGAACCAGCTTGTCATGGAGATATGCCAACGCCGCCACATGCCGGCGACCGAGGTAGCAAACCACGGCTGACGGAAGTTATCCGGGATATCGAAGCCGAACAGTGCCGCGACTGCTATCGCCATATAGCTATAGCCCGCAAAATCCACATAAAGCTGGAGCATGGAGGCGATCATGTGTACGAACATGATGATGCCGCCGTAATTATAATAGCTTGCGAAAACATGCGTGACGAAGCCGGAGAGTCTGTCGGAGAGGACAAGCTTCAGCATCGCGCCCCAGAGGAAAGTGAAAAGGAAAACCTCAAACCGCTCCCAGCTTATCTCGCGGCGGGCGCGAATCTGCGGGAGGAAGGTAGACGCGCGGAGAATGGGACCGGAGACCACGGTGGGGAAAAACGCGACGAAAAGACTGTAATTAACAATATCCCGCTCAGGCTCGGTTCTGCCGGATTTCAGGTCGAGGAGATACGTGGAGCTTTGAAAGGTATAAAACGCAAGCCCCACGGGCAAAAGGATTTTCGGCATGGCAAGCGACACGCCGAACAGCCCCAAAAGCGAGTTGAGGTTTCCGACGAGGAAACCGGTGTATTTGAATACGACAAGGATAAGCAGATTCAGGATAAAGGCGGCGGTATAGATTTTGCCCGCCTTTTGAGTATCCGTCTGCTTTGAGCCGAGAAGCCCGCCGAGATAGGTGACGGCTATGCTGAGTGCGAGGATAATAAGGTATTTGACATCATAGCTGCCGTAGAATATGACGCTTGCAACGAGCAAAACGATGTTTTGCCCGCGAGCGGTCTTACCCAAGAGTGCGTAAAAGAGAAAGCACAGCGGAAGCAAAACCGCCCAAAACTGAATGCTGACAAAACTCATTTAGTTTTTTCCCTCGCCTCCTTACAGCAGGACAACGCCCGCCTTTTCACAGGCGGTCACGGTTTCGTCATCCCAGATAGACGCCTGAACCTCGCCTATATGCGCCTTGCCTAAAAGAAGCATGGAAAGGCGCGACTGACCGATGCCGCCGCCGATGGTGAGCGGTAGCTCGCCGTTCAAAAGTGCCTTGTGATAGGGCAGGGTGCGGCGTTCGTCATGTCCGGAGATCGTGAGCTGTTTGTCGAGAGATTCCGGGTCGACGCGGATACCCATGGAGGACACCTCCATGGCAAGACCGAGCGGCTCATACCAGAAGAGAATATCGCCGTTTAGAGTCCAGTCATCATAGTCCGGGGCGCGACCGTCATGCGGCTTGCCGGATTTGAGTGCGCCGCCAATGCCCATGATGAAGGCGGTCTTATGCTCACGCAGATAGGCGTTCTCGCGCTGTTTGGGGGTAAGGTCGGGGTACATGTCCTCAAGCTCCTGCGTCGTGATGAAGGAGACGCGGCGTTCGAGCTTGCCGAGTGCGCCGAGCTGAGGGTAGATAGCCTGCATGGTGTCCTGAGTGTCACAGATTGCGGTGACAATGTCCATAACGGTGGATTTGAGATAGTCCACATTGCGGTTTTCGGCAAGTATGACCTTTTCCCAGTCCCACTGGTCAACATACACGGAATGGAGATTGTCCAAAACCTCCTCGTCACGGCGGACAGCGTCCATATCCGTGCATAGACCGCGCCCGGGGTAGAAGCCGTAGCGTTTAAGGGCCATGCGCTTCCACTTTGCAAGCGAGTGGACGACCTGCGCGGTCTTATCGGAGCGGAGGATGTCAAAGGACACCGGACGCTCAACGCCGTTGAGGTCATCGTTCAAGCCGGAGCCTGCTTCCACAAAGAGCGGCGCGGACACACGGTAAAGGTTAAGCAAGGCACAGAGCCTGTCTTCAAAAAGGCGTTTCAAAAGACCGATGGCCTTCTGAGTGTCGTAGATGCTTAAAAGGCTTTTGTAGCCGACGGGAATAATAGAGTTCATTTCTTTTCCTCCTTCTCCACTTCCCTGCTGACCATATCTATGATCTGCTGATATATTTTCTCCGCATCGCGGCGGAAGTTGGTCTCGATGATTTTGGCTTGGTTCTCGCTCGCTATCAAAAGGCGCATGTCGATTATCTCGCCCGCGCCGTCGGACATCGCCAGATGCTCGATAAGCCCGCTGTCTGTTTTGAAATGCTCTGTGATTATCATCGCGTCGCGGCGCATCTTATCGGCAAGCGGAGCAAGCATGCGCTCGGCCTTCATACGCACGGAGTAAGGCAGACTGCTTTCTACCGTTTCTGCGTTACGCGCACCCTTTTCCGTGATTTGATACTTGTTGTCGACCTTGTCGATATGCGCGGTGTCGACAAGATCTGCCAGACACTCGGCAAAGTAGAAATACACCACACCCTCATCGCACTGGACAAGATCCCACAGCGTGTCATGGTCGACCGCACCGGGGAGGCGGCGCAAAATGAACAAAATGAGGATTTTTATATCCAGCTTTTCATGTATAAACCCAAATCTCTGCATGGTGATTCTCCTTTCCGGGCGCATTTGCCTTGACAACATATTGTATTATAATCTCCCCTCATTTTCAAGAGCAAATTCTTCGCGCGGCGCATACACTGTATTGAAGCAGGGCATTTTTCAGCACCTCACTTCTATTACGGAAAACAGGAGGTATATCTATGGCCGACAGAGTTGTACCCGGGCCGGTTGAAAGCTCGGCGAGCATTCGAGAAGCCGTATGCATCAATACCAAAAAGATTTTCGACAGTTGCCGCGACAAGGACTGCGTAGATGATTTGAGGGTGTACCCCACTATAAGCTCGCAGTCCTACATAGAAAACGCCTTGAGCATTCGCCCGAGGTCTGCGGAGCTTCTTTACGCCGATGTCAGCGTGACTCCCACCGGCTACAACCGCGGATATTACACCGTGGACTGCACGTATTTTTACCGCATCACCTGCGAGACATTTCCCGCAGGGCAGATATGCACCGGGCTTGCCGTGTTCGACAAGCGCGTGATGCTCTTCGGCAGTGAGGGGAGTGTGAAAAGCTTCTCCTCCGACGCGGTTGCGGGGACGGCGAGCATAGACGATATGCCGACGGCAACGGTGAACGCAGTAGAGCCGATATGTCTGCACAGCAAGATAGTGGACGCCGAGTGCCTTATCCCCACGGAGGTCGAACAGCGCAGTATACCGGAGTTTATCACCTCGGCATTCTCAGAGGCACTCGTGCTGACCGATACGGCGCGGCGGTGGTTCGTCACGGTGGGGCAATTCAGCATAGTGCGTCTGGAGCGTGACACACAGCTGCTTATCCCCGCATATGATTACTGTCTGCCGGATAAAGAGTGTCCGGGCGTTGCCGGAGACGAAGACCCATGCGTGCTTTTCTCGCGCATACGCTTCCCGGTGGAGGAGTTTTTCCCTCCCGACAGCGTTTGCGACTGCTCCGATTACCGCACCATCGCCTCGAAGGGTACGAAATAACCGCGCGACGCGACGCGCAAAGCACAAAGCAGCCGTATGCCCCCACAAGGGTTGCATACGGCTGTTGTAGGTTTTTCAACAGGGGCATTAATCTCCGTCTACCCTACGCGCAAGCGTATCATATTCATATTTTATAAATCTCGCATCTATCTTTCAGTTGTGTTGTGCATGTGGTAGAATAAAAAATAGGCGCGGCATAAAGCCGCGCCCCCCTTCGTGAAAGGCACATATCACGAAGCTGTGAGAACCCGACGGCTGTTTGCATTCGCAAACAGTCACCAAGCTCTATCGCCACGACAGATGTCACCACCTGCCGATTCACGCCATCCGTGTTGAGACACACGGAATTCATATGTAAAGTCGGCTATTACACATCGCTTCATTTTCAGAAGCCGTATAAAACAGCCCGTGTCCATGCAGGACATTATCAATTGCTCACTTCACATACCACATGCCTGAGCAAGCATGTTGCATATCAAAAACGCTGTGCCTTATAAAGCCCTATCTGTTGACACGCACACAGCTATATGTACGCTTACTTCACATAAAGCTCGGTCTTGCAGCTACCGTCGGCAAAGACAAATACGATTTCGTATTCACCTGCTTCAAGCTTCTCCAAAACCTCGGCGGAGATAACGACCTCGCCGTTTTCGTCGATCTCGAAGTCGACCTCCTCGCCGTCGATGAGAACCTTAACAAGGTTATTTGCGTCGGCATTGAGGACATACTTCAAGCCCTCATTTGTGGACTTCGTCCAAGTCTGATTCTTACCCTCAATGACCTCGTACTTAAATATGGGTGCATCATCGGTAAGTGCTGCGGTATTTGCGGGGGGCTGGGTATTAACGTAGATTCTGCCGTTCGCTTCATAAACGGGAATACCTTCTTCGACGAACTTCTTTACATATTCATCAGAGAAAATGCCGCCTTTGACAGTTATGTCGAAATCTTCTTCCTCACAGCCATTGAAATAAATGACAAAGCTCTCGTTTTCAAAGTCTCCCCCGTTTATGACGAGTTCAGCGATGTTATTCTCGAGATTTTTGCCTCCTGCCAAAAGAATAATACCTTTCTGGGAATCCTTGTTGAGGAAGTTACCGCCGTTAATAGTGGCAATAATACCGCTATTCTGGATGCAGTAATTGTTGCAGTTGAACGTTCCGCCATTTACGACGAGCCTACCGTAGTCATCGTTCTTTATCGCCGGACAGCTTTTCTCGGAAATAAAGTTACCACCGTTTATCGTCAAAATGGGAACGGTCGTTCCGGGGAGAGCGATCGAAGGGAATGAGTCACCGTCCCATCCGTTTTGAATACCGGCCCAACTGCCGCCGGACAGCTTCAGTGTGAAACCATCATTAATATCGAGATTTCCCAAATTAGTGATGGCACGGTTACCCACGTTGCTTTCAATTGTTCCACCGTTCATGCTTGCAGTTCCGGCATTGATAAGTACATGGCTGTAAGTCTGTGTATTCACGATTTTGCCGGTTTTATCGGCCGAAGAATCCTTCAACGTGAATGTGCCGTAATTGGTAAGCATTGTGCCATGTCCTGTCTTATAAGTGAGGGTATATCCATTGAGGTCAATGGTGATAGACTGGTTTTTCGCTATCTCGAAGCTATTGCTGACTTCAAAATGATCTCCGATTACGATAGTCTGGGCAGTAGACAATGCCGCTCCCAGCTCGGTTTCATTTTTGACCGTGACAACGTTTTCGTCAGTTACCTCAATGACGTACTCAACACCGTCGACGATGAGGGTAAGGGTCTGCGTGGTGTTGAACGCCGCAAGGGTGTTCAAGTGGAGACCGTTTTCATCGCTTGTGACATTGAAAAGCTCGTCCGCATTACCGCTGGCTTCAGTCAGCATGCCCTCGATGCCAAGCTCTTTTGCAATCTGAGCAAGATCATGGCTCTCGCCGCCTTGAAGATTATCCATCTTGTAGACCTTACCATTATAGGTAAGCTCAACCTGGAAGGTTTTCTTTTCAGGCTCAGCTGGAGCTGAGGGGGCTGAGGGTGCTTCAGGAAAAACCGGGTCAACCGGATCAACCGGGTCAACAGGATCAACCGGCTCAACAGGCTCAACCGGGTCAACAGGATCAACCGGCTCAACAGGATCAACCGGGTCAACAGGGTCGACAATAACGACCGGTGTAGCCTCCGCATCAACGTCGGGCAAGA
>CAZBYU010000015.1:0-12969 GCA_964496235.1 uncultured Oscillospiraceae bacterium
GACCTCACCTCGCCCTGCATACACCACGGCATAGCCAATTGAGAACAACAAATCGGCATCGCCGAAAGGCGAGTGCCGATTTGTTACACAGGAAAAGGGAAAACGAGAGGGATTTGACCTTTAGACACTTTTTTCAACCACCACCCCGCCGGTCACATATCCGCCGTGCGGCAGGTGCCGTTTTCGCAGATATAAAACCTCGCGTGTTCGCCGTCGGGCGTGGCATCGGCGGTGAAGGGTGCGACCTTGCCCAACGCGTCGGCGCGGTTCGGTGTTTTAAGAAGAACCGTCAGCTCCGGCGAATACCGCGCCGTTACCGTATGCAAAAGCTCCGGAACATACTCATCCGGTGCGGCGCACAAGATCTCGCGCGTCGGATATGTTGCCGATAGGAGAGCGCACAAGGCGAATGCACAGCCCGCCGGTGCGCTCTTGGCATATGCGAAGGTGAATTTCAGCAGGTCGTCTCGGCGTTGACGAAGCTCAACATCACCCGTCATGCGAAACAGCGTGTCATACAGCACCGCGACCGCACTGTTGCCGGACGGCATCGCACCGTCGAAAACCTCCTGCGGTCGGCAGATAAGCCTCTCAGCCGTGTCGGACGTGCGGAAAAGCCCGCCGCGACCGTCGGCAAAGTGCTTGTTTATATACTCGCTTAATTCACGCGCACGCAAGATGTGCCGCGCGTCGTAGTCCGCCGCATAAAGCTCTGTTAGCCCCAAGGCGTAGAAGGCATAATCGTCGAGCTGTGCCGCGTTCTTCGCAAGCGAACCCTCGGCGTAAACCGCCATAAGCTCACCGTTTGTGTACAGTGAACGCTCCATAAACCGCGCCAACGACTGAGCCGCGTCAAGGTAGCGTGCATCGTCAAATGTGCGGGCGGCACGAGAGAGAGCCATGAGCATAAGCCCATTCCACGCGGTGAGTATTTTACTGTCGGTTTTCAGCTCGCGGTGTTCGGCGCGGTAGAGCCGGAGCTGTTCGCGGAAATCATCGTACCCCTCAGGCAAAAGAGCCCAGCGTGTGTTTATCAGCAGATTCGGAATGCTCTTTCCGCGGTAGTTGCCTTCGACCGTGATGTCGTAGCATTCGCAAAAGTGCCGTCCTGCCTCATCGCCGAGTACGGCGCACACCTCCTCCGGCGTGAAAAGGTAGTATGCTCCCTCTTCCCCGTTGCTGTCCGAGTCCTGAGCGCAGTAATATCCACCCTCGGCAGACAAAAGCTCGCGCATGCAATAATCCAGGGTACTTTCCGCCACAAGGCGGTATCTCTCCATATGCCCCTGTTGCCACGCCTCGGTATATACGTATGCCAAAAGCGCGTTATCGTACAGCGTCTTTTCAAAATGTGGCGCGAGCCATTCGCGGTCTGTGGAATAGCGGGCGAAGCCGCCGCCGAAATGGTCATATATCCCGCCCTTGTACATCGCCGTCAAAGTGTTCTCCGCCATGGAACGCGCATGCTTGTCGCCGGTATAGGCACTGTATCGCAGAAGGAAGAGTATGTTGTGCGGCGAGGGGAACTTCGGCGCGTCGCCGAAGCCGCCGTACTCCTCGTCAAAGCTTGCGGCAAGCTGCTTGTACGCGCCCTGGGCAATGTCACGCTCCGGAGCGGTGGGGGATAGCTCCGCGGTCAAGCCGACGCGCGAGGTGATGTCCTCTGCCACGTGTAGCAGAGCGGCGCGGTCAACGCGCCATTTGTGTGCTATTGCCTCGAGCAAAGAGAGAAGCCCCGGTTCTCCGTTCTTGCTTTCACGGGGGATATAAGTTGCGGCAAAAAACGGCTGTTGCCGCGCTGTCATTATCACGGTCATCGGCCAGCCGCCCGCAACATTCATTGCCGAACATACACGAAGGTATACGCTGTCGATATCGGGTCTCTCCTCGCGGTCAAGGAGTATGCAAATATAATCACGGTTAAGTATTTGCGCGACCTCGGCGTTTTCAAAGGATTCACGCGCCATCACATGACACCAGTGGCAGGTCGAGTACCCGATGCTCATAAAAATGGGCTTGTCTTCGCGCTCCGCCCTTGCAAAGGCTTCCTCCCCCCAGGGATACCAGTCTACCATGTTTCCCGCGTGGGAGCGAAGATAGGGCGAAGTCTCATTACTCAGTCGCTTGTTCATGCTGTGTCCTCCGTGTTACTTGCGTTAGTTTTTTATTATCTGTATTATATAATCTCTCCCGCGTGCTTTCAAGCGGCAAGTTATAAATACCCCTTGTCGTACCATGGCGATTGCAGATAAAAAAACAATCTTCCTGAATAAAAATTCAACAATTCTTGTTTACAATTGAAAAGAGTTGTGTTATTCTATTCCGCAAAGAGGCATAAAGGATCTTTAACAACAATGATTACAGCCGCGTATGCGGTCATGAATCGCACATTTTTTGCCAAGGAGGAACATCATGGTTAAATTTGCAGAGAGAATGAATGAAGTCAAGGCTTCCGATATCCGCGAGCTACTCGCGCTTACCAATAAGCCCGAAATAATCTCCTTTGCCGGCGGTCTGCCTGCACCCGAGCTTTTCCCCGTGGATAAGATTAAGGCCGCGACGGATGCCGTGCTTGACGAGAACGGTCGTGCCGCGCTTCAGTATGGTCCGACTGACGGACTGCTTAGACTCAGAGAGCAGATTTGCGAACGCCTTCTTGCCAAAAACAGCATTCACACTACCCCCGAGAACATCATCATGACTGCCGGTAGCCAGCAGGGTCTTGACTTTGTTGCGCGTCTGTTTGTCAATCCGGGCGATGTCGTGCTGATGGAAAGCCCGTCTTACCTCGGCGCAATCAACGCCTTCCAGCTCAGTGAGCCGAAGTATATCGAAGTTCCGACCGATGACGGCGGCATGATAATGGAAGAACTCGACAAGATCCTCGCAACCACCGACAATGTCAAGATGATCTACGTCATCCCCGACTTCCAGAACCCCTCGGGTCGTACATGGTCGCTCGAAAGACGTAAAAAGTTCATGGAGATCGTCAACAAGTACGAGGTTGTGGTCATTGAGGATAACCCCTACGGTGAGCTACGTTACAAGGGCGAGTTCCTGCCCTCTCTCAAGAGCATGGACACCAAGGGTCTCGTTATTTACCTCGGCACGTTCTCCAAGATCCTCGCTCCCGGCTACCGTCTCGCATGGATCTGTGCAAGCCACGAGATCATCGAAAAGATAAACCTCATCGCTCAGGCGGCGGTTCTGCAAACCTCCACCACGTCCATGATGATAGTGTCCAAGTTTATCGACATGTTTGACCTTGATGCACATGTTGAGACTGTCCGTGCCGCGTATGAGCATCGTTGCGGCGTGATGATGGACGCGATGAAGGAGTATTTCCCCAAAGAGGTCAAGTTTACCGTGCCCGATGGCGGCCTGTTCACATGGGCGGAGCTTCCCGAGTACATTGACACCAAGGTCATGGCAACTCAGGCACTTGCACAGAACGTGGCGTACGTTCCCGGCATAGGCTTCTTCCCCAACGGCAATAACCACCACTGCATGAGACTCAACTACTCCTGCATGCCCGATGACAGAATAGTCGAAGGTATCAAGCGTCTTGCCGACGTTATCAAGGCAAACCTCAAGTAATTTGATGTATAAAACCACGGCTTCCGACGGTCGACCCCGCCGGAAGCCGTTTTTTCACAAAAAACTGTGGAAAACGCGCTGTGCATACATTATAATGTATATACATAATTCAGCATTGGAGGTGCGCCATGAAGAGAACGCTTGCCCTGCTCCTTTCGGCAGTGTGCTTGTTTCTTTGCGCCTGTGGCGATAATGCAAAACCGACGGATACGGTCACTCCGGCGGAGAGCATTGTCCGCACGGAGGTCGCGGCTAAAGGGGTTTCCACCCTCAGCCTCTATAAGGACACCGTCACCCTCACGGACAATTCAAACGGTGACGCACTGTGTACCGTCACCTATCCTCAGCTTGCTCTCGGAGAGACCGATGCGGCGGAGTACCCCGCACTTTCCCGCGCCCTCGGTGCGCTTAACGCCGAAAGTGCCGCGAACAGCCGTGAATCATACACTAATCTTCTTGCCGCCGCCGAGGCGGATATGCAGCGGCGTACAGCCGCACTCGCGGCAGACCCGGTCGCAGACAGCACGGACGATGCGTCAAACGCGGAGTTTGAGATGTTCTATCGCCACGATGACCTCACCCTCCCTCGTGCCGACAGCCGCGCCGTCAGCATACTCTACTCCATGACAAGCTTTTCCGGCGGTGTGCATGGAAACTATTACTTTTACAGCACGAATCTCGACACGGCAACAGGGCGTTCGCTTGCTCTCGGTGAGGTCGTGACGGATATGTCGCGCCTACGCACAATATTGGAAAACAAGCTTCTGGAAACCTACCCCAAGGCGGACTTTTCGGGGCTGGAGGACGCACTGAACGGATATTTTGCCGACCCCGCGTCGTTCACGTGGACGCTTGACTATGAGGGGCTGAGCTTCTTTTTCAGCCCGGGTGAGCTGGCATCATTTGAAGACGGAAAGCTCATCTGCTCTCTTCGCTTTTCCGAGCTTGCGGGGCTGTGCGACGCGTATTATACTTCTACCCCGACGGATTACGTTGTTCCCTTCACGGACGAGCGAGTTTTGAACCTCGATGTAAATGCCGACGGTGTGAGCGATGATATAAGCGTAAAAAAGGTCTATTCCGATAAGCTTGGCGAGATAGAAAAACTGGTCATCTCGGTCGGCGGCAAGGATTATGTCGCCAATACGCCCATGCTCGAGTGTACACTATATCTCGTCAATATTGCCTCCGCTCGTTATTATCTCTATGTCAGCGCACAAAATCTCACGGGCTACGGCTATGTCAGCGTGTATAAGCTCGACCGTTCCGGGGCGAGTCTGGTGGGTATGGTCTATGATAGCAGTCTCTATGCCGCCGGGTATGCCGACACGCTCCCCGGTGTGCCGCTTTTGACTGCCCCCGGGAGCTTTTCCCTCGGTACACGTATACGCTATCTCGGAACTTTGACCGGTATAAAAACCTACTCCGTCGGGCTTGACGGTATGCCGACCACCGCAGACGCGTATTATGCTCTCTCCGGGGCGCAACCGCTCACGCTCAAATCCCAGCTCGTCACCGCCACCATTGATGCCGCCGGCAGCGGCACATTTGCCGCCGCCACGATCAATCCCGGCACGCGTATGAGCTTCCTGCGCTCGGACGGAGCAGGCGCGGTGGATATGGTTACCGACGGCGGCGTGTATTGCCGCCTCTACGTCAGCGGTAGTCTTGGCTCGCAGTACGTCAACGGCATGCCCGCGGAAAATCTCTTCGATGGGATAGTGGAGTAGGCGTGATGTTAAGTGCGGCGCGATTGCCCGCCGATATGTTTGCGGCGTTCAGAAAATAGTTACAAAATATTTATTATTTGAACTCAATCTTTGCGTGAGCCATGATATAATATACTAAAATAAGCTTGCGAAGGCGGGATGAATTGTGGAACTGAATAAGAAGAATACAAAGCGCATCATGCTTATAATTCTTTTCACACTGCTTGTCTATTGGGGACTGCACAATGCCGCACAGCTCGTCGGTATAATTCGCGCACTGTTTAAGCTTTTGTCTCCGTTTATAATAGGGCTGTGCTTGGCGTTTGTGGTGAATCTGTTGCTGTGTCCGCTTGAACGGGCGTGGGATGATATCTTCAAGAACAGCAAGGGCGAGGTAAGTAAAAAGCTCAAACGCCCGGTTTGTCTCGCACTGGCATCCGTGATCTTCGTCGGCTTGATAAGCACTCTCTTCTTTGTCCTCATTCCCCAGATATCTGCCACAGCCTCCACAATATCCGAGAAGCTTCCAGAAGCAATAATGAAGACGGAGGCATGGTGGGCTACTATTACCGCCTTCTTTGCCGAGCATAACGTGGTTTTGCCTAGCTTTGATTTAGAACCCGAGAGAATAGTCAAAACCATCAGCGATTTCATCGCACAGCAGGGTGACAAGGTCTTCGGCAAGACCATGGATATTACGATTTCCATCTTTTCCGCTCTTATAAATCTGATTCTCGCGCTGGTGTTTTCTCTGTATGTGCTTGCTCAGAAAGAACGCCTTGCCCGCAATTCCAAACGTTTGATGTACGCCGCCCTGAAAAAGCACACGGCGGATCGCATATTGGAGCTTCTTTCCCTCACAGGGGACACCTTCTCTCGCTTCGTCAGCGGTCAGGTCACGGAGGCGTGTATTCTTGCCACACTCTGCTTTATCGGAATGTCGGTTTTCCGCATGCCTTACGCGCTGGTTGTGTCCTTCGTCATCGGTTTTACTTCTCTCGTGCCTATATTCGGTGCGTGGGTCGGTGCGGTAGTGGGTGCGTTCCTCATTGTGTTTGTCAGCCCCATAAAGGCACTCGCCTTTGTCGTGTTCTTGCTCATTTTGCAACAGCTTGAGGGTAACATCATCTATCCGAAGGTCGTCGGAAAGTCAGTGGGATTGCCGGGCATATGGGTGCTTGCGGCCGTCACAATAGGCGGCGGGCTGTTCGGCGTGGGAGGTATGCTGTTCGGCGTGCCGATATTCTCCGTTATATATACGCTTATGACCGAGTTCGTCCGCTCCAGAGCCGACCGTATCCCGCCCGAAACCCTTCCTACGCCCGAGCCTCAGTCCGAGACCGCTGAGTCTGCTGAGCGGGAAAAAGCATAAGAAACAATAAAAGCATAGACAAAAAGATGTTTTCCGCGCGGTGTATACCGCGTGGAAAAATTTTGTCGTTTTTGAGTAAAAAATGCTGTTGTCTTATTTGATAAAATGAGGTAATATGTGTCTGTGACTATTAAAATATCCGCTCGGAGGACAAAGCCATGAAAGCCATGAAAAAGAAGTATGTAAAGCCTGAGTACAGTCGTACCGTCAAACTCGTTTTGACCGCTGTTCTGGCGATTTTGACCGTGGCACTGGTGGTGATAATCGTGCTTCAGGCTCGACAGGCGCGTGTCGAGCGCGGTGAGCTGGAACCGGCGCAGACCGAGCAGAATGCAGAAGCGGCAGAGGCGGAAAAGCTTGCCGAGGAAGCCGCGCGTCTGGAAGCGGAGGCGGCAGAGGCGGCAGAGGCGGAAAAAGCCGCCGAGGAGGCTGCCAAACGCGCCGAGGAAGCCGCAAAATACAGCGCGTATCAAAAGCTTACCAAGGGCTATGACGTTAAGATGCTCATTATGGGCGATTCGATTATTGACGGCACAGGTGCGTCCGGCGGTGATACGACATGGTTCTCACTTTTGGAGAAGCATATAAATGAAAAATACATCTCCTCCACAGGTGCAAGCTTCACAGTGGAGAGTGTTGCGGGAGCGGGGCATTCCCTCTTCCCGGATCTTTTGACCGTGCGTGATACCGACCTTGCCTCCGACTGCGATCTTGCCGTGCTGTGCTATGGCAACGACGATGCCAGCGATGGCTTCGGTCCGTATTTTGAGGGGCTTGTCCGTGCCATACTCGAAAAGAATCCCGACTGCTCCATCATCTTTGTCCTTGAAGCGACCGAGGGCGGGCATACTCCGAGAATGGTGGACGTGGAGGGAATTTGTAAGTATTATTCCATTCCCGTTGCCGACACCTTCGGTCCACACTACGCACTCGGTGCCAAGGAGTTCTTCAGTGCGTTCTCCGACTCCGTACACCCCAATGACAAGGGTCAGCAGATTTACTTTGAGGTCATTCGCGATGCGATTGACGAGGCTGTTGCCGCAGATACGGGCAAGATCGAGCTTCTCGAAACCTCATCAAATGATGCCGCAAGGCTTGAAAATATCCGGTATATCCCCGCCTCCGAGTTCACCCGAGCTGATGATTTGAACTATACCACCGTGTTTGAAAGTGACGACAAGAACCCGCGTATTATTCTGGTTGATTGCTCCTTCCCCATAACGCGAGACAATACCAAGGTCATTGCCGATGATATTCTCTATAATCTCCCGCGCGGTTCGGCGGCACATGACACGCTCAACGGTGACAGATATCTCTTCACCGCATCCAGAGAGCTTGTCTTGACGAAATCCCTCGGTCTCAGATTCAAAGAGGCATCCTTCGCCGAAGGCTTCAACGGTGTCTACCTCATGTGGACCACCCCGGAGGAATGATATTTAACGTCAATTGCTGACAGGAGGCTGTGAAATGCAACAGGGGAGATACAATGTGCGTATTTTGCTGGCAACGGTCACGGCAATGCTCATCTTCTCCTTTGCTCTCGGAGGATGTGGAACGGCGCATGTGCGCCTTACCTATGACAGTGGCGAGACGAACAATGGCAATGGCTCTGCCATAAGCCGCGATAATTCTGTCATTAAGAGTACAAATACCGCATTCGTAGATAGTGAAAAAACAATGGGTAAGGATTCTGACGAAGTAAGCCACGTAGAAATTGAAACATCGGACGAATATGAGCGTTATGCCGAGATTAACGATCTTGGATATAAATATCAGCTCGGTTTGGAAGCGGAGTGCGATTATGAGAAGGCGGTGGAATGTTACTGCGAGGCGGCGGAGTACGGTATACCTGAAGCTATGACCAACCTTGGTTACTGCTATGAGCGTGGACTTGGAGTTGAGATTGACTATGAGCGTGCTGTGGAGCTGTATAGAAAAGGCGCAACACTCGGTGACAGCACTGCAATGAACAATCTCGGCTGGTGCTATGAGCAAGGCTTGGGAGTAAAGCAGGACTACAAAACGGCTTATGAGTGGTATTCTGCGTCCGCAAAAAACGGTAACACCACCGGCTATGAGAATATGATGTTTCTGGAAAACAATGGACTAATAGAGTGAGCCGGATATAATATTTTTATAAATAGCTTTGCCGGATTTAAGATCATTCCATATGCAGCATACATACAATCTGACGATAGTGCTACAATGAACAGATGATAGCCGTTATGTGTGGGAACTGTCGCTGTGATCTGGTATATAAGAACTTCACCGTTGACAACCCGGCGGACAGATATTATTATATTCCTGCGCCGCATCCTACTTGATGGGAGCGACAGCAGAAAGGAATTGAATATGAAAAAGAAAGGCTCTGGCTCTTCTGTCAGCCTTATGGCTGCACGAGGTATTTTGGGCGCACTTATTGTTGTGCTGGCTCTGCTGGGCAACACCGTGCGCTTCGGTCCGTTCCCGATTACGCTCGCCCTTGTGCCGATTATAATCGGCGCGGCACTCTACGGGGCAAACATGGGCGCGCAGCTCGGCGGATTTTTCGGCTTGATGACGCTTATAATCGGTCTCACCGGCTTGGACGGAGGCACGGTTATATACCTCATGGGCATATCCCCGGTGGCGTGTGTGGCTGTGTGCGTTTTGAAGGGTGTTGCTGCGGGCTGGGTCTCCGGTCTTGCGTATACCGCCGTTGCCCGCAAGAATGAGCATTTTGCCGTGATAGTTGCGGGTATAGTCTGCCCGGTGGTGAACACGGGTGTGTTCATAATCGGCATGCTACTGTTCTTTACCTCCGCGCTTGAAACGTGGGCGAGCGGGCAAGGACTTTTGTACTACGTTATTTTCGGACTCACGGGGCTGAATTTCCTCGTGGAGACGGCAGTGAACCTTGTGCTTTCCTCCGGAATAACCACTATCGTAAAATATGCAAAAGGCAGGAATAAAAAATGATACTCGCACTTGATGTAGGAAATACCAATATAGTCCTCGGTTGCATAGAGAATGGGGAAATTATCAACGTCGTCCGCATTCAAACAGACATTAACATGACCGGTGACGAATATGCCATCAAGCTCAAAGATATTCTCGAGATATACGACATCGATGCCAAAGCCTTTGAGGGTGCGATAATGTCTTCGGTCGTGCCGCCGGTCACGCGCCGTCTGCAAGAGGCTGTCCGCTTTGTGACGGGGTGCGAGTGCGTCATGGTGGGTCCCGGCATGAAAACCGGGCTGAACGTCCGCATTGATGACCCCGGTACACTAGCGGGTGACATCGTCGTCGGCAGTGTGGCCGCCATGCAGTATTACGGCACACCCTGCATAGTCCTGGATATGGGTACTGCCACCACCGTTGTCGCCATCGACGGCAACAACTGCTACCTCGGCGGCGCGATCATTCCCGGAGTAAAGCTTTCGTATGCCGCACTATCGGCGGGTACGAGCCTTCTGCCGGATATCGCCATCACTGCCCCAAAGGCGTGTATCGCAAAAAACACGGTCGACTCTATGCGCTCCGGTGCAGTGTTCGGCACGGCGGCAATGATAGACGGTATGATAGAACGCATGGAGACCGAGCTTGGCGTGAAGTGTACCATTGTCGCCACCGGCGGCATTGCACAGTTCGTCACGCCCTACTGCAAGCGCGAAATAATCTGCGATAACGACTTGCTTCTAAAGGGTCTGTGGGCATTATACAAGAAAAACATATAGCTGCAGGCTGAAAAGCAACGCTCCGAGGCAACCCCTCGGAAACCGCAAATAAATACACAAAAACCGATCAGAGTGGGAAACAATCCCTCTGAGCGGCTTTTTCTCTACAAATATTCCGCCGGAATGCCTACTACACGAACAATATAAAATCCTTATAGCACTATGCATAGAGCTATATGTGGCGGTATTCGTTTTGAAAATTTCAAAAATGACAAAGTTAGAGATATAATGAATGCATAATTTGTGCATAAAAAATGAATAACCGATGAATATGATGAGCGGAGTTGGGTTAGCCCCCACACAGAGATCCCGCTGTATGCAAGGAGGTAAACTATGGACTATCAGCCCGCTGAGAATCGTTATGAACAGATACCTTATCGTCGTTGCGGCAAGAGCGGCATTCTTCTGCCTGCCCTTTCGTTGGGGCTTTGGCACAATTTCGGCAATATAACGCCGTTTGGTACACAGCAGAGCATACTGCGTAAGGCTTTCGATCTGGGGATTACGCACTTTGACCTTGCCAACAACTACGGTCCTCCTTACGGCGAGGCCGAGCGTAATTTCGGCGTTCATTATGACCGCGACTGGCATACCCACCGTGATGAGTTGATTATCTCCACCAAGGCCGGCTATGACATGTGGCCCGGTCCTTACGGTGACCACGGTAGCAAGAAGTACCTCATAGCGAGCCTTGACCAGTCTCTCAAGCGCATGCACCTTGACTATGTGGATATTTTCTACCACCATCGTCCCGACCCCGACACACCCATTGAGGAGACCATGGGCGCACTTGACCAGATAGTGCGTAGCGGTAAGGCACTCTATGTCGGCATCTCCAACTATTATAATCCCGAGCAGGCACGTACCGCTATAAGAACGCTCCGTGAGCTTGGCACTCCCATGCTCATTCATCAGCCCCGCTATTCAATGATGAGCCGCGTTCCCGAAAAGGAAGGTGTTTTCGATGTTCTCAGAGAAGAGGGTGTTGGTTGCATCGCGTTCGCGCCTCTTGCAAGCGGTATTCTGACAGGCAAATATCTCAACGGTATTCCCGCCGACTCTCGTGCCGCTCATGACCCACGTTATCTCAAGTCCAGCGACATCACCGAGGAAAAGGTGGAGAAGGTTCGCAAGCTCAATGAGATCGCCCAAAGGCGCGGTCAGTCCATGGCGCAGATGGCACTTCGCTGGGTCCTGCGTGACCCTGTTGTCACCACCGCTCTTATCGGCGCGAGCCGCCCCGAGCAGGTTGAGGACAATGTCCACGCCTTCGATGCTGCCCCGCTCAGCGCGGAGGAGCTTGCCGAGATCGAAACCATTCTGGCGTAATAGCTCCATCGCGCCCTGTTTTGCAGGCTATACCCGGCAATGCCGGATTAAGCATATTCTATATCTTATTTAGGAGGAAGAATCATGAAAAAGCTGATTTCCCTGCTGCTCGTTCTGACTATGGCTTTCGCCCTTGTCGCCTGCGGCACCAGCGCACCTGCGGAAGCTCCCGCTGCGGAAGCCCCTGCCGAAGAGGCACCGGCGGCTGAAGCTCCGGCGGTAGTTCCCAACGCCGAAAAGCCCGTTACTTGGTTCAACCGTCAGCCTTCCAACAGCCAGACCGGCGAGCTGGATATGGACGCTCTGACCTGGAACGATGACACCTACTATGTTGGCTTCGATGCCATCCAGGGTGCTGTCCTGCAGGGCGAGATGATCGTCAGCTATCTCCAGTCCCACGGTGCTGAGCTTGACCGCAACGGCGACGGCATAATCGGTTACGTTCTCTGCATCGGTGACGTTGGTCACAACGACTCCATCGCTCGTACCCGTGGCGCACGTCTCGCTCTCGGCACTGCCGTTCCCGACAGCGCACAGGGCAAGACCGAGGTCGGCGACATCAACGATGTTGACCCCACCCCCATCGGCACTAACACCGACGGCTCCGCCTCCAATGTCCAAGACGGTGCTATCACCATCGACGGCACTGAGTTTGTCGTCCGTGAGCTCGCTTCTCAGGAAATGAAGAACAACTCCGGTGCTACTTGGGATGCTCCCACCGCCGGTAACGCCATCAACACCTGGAGTGCCGCATTCGGCGATCAGATCGACGTTGTCGTTTCCAACAACGACGGCATGGGCATGGCAGTGTTCAATGCATGGAGCAAGGAAGAGGGCGTTCCCACCTTCGGTTATGACGCCAACAGCGACGCTGTTGCCGCCATCGCAGACGGCTACTGCGGCACCATCTCCCAGAACGCTGACGTTCAGGCTTACCTCACTCTCCGCACCATGCGTAACGCCCTTGACGGCGTGGACATCATGACCGGTATCAGCAAGGCTGACGCCGCCGGCAATGTCCTTTCCGAGGATCTCTTCTACTACGATGAGGCCACTCGTTGCTTCTACGCTCTCAACGCGGCAGTCACCGCCGAGAACTACGAGAACTTCCTCGATGCCACCGCTCCCAACCCGGCATTCAGCAACCAGATGACTGAGGCCGACGCACCTGTGAAGAAGGTTTGGCTGGACATCTTCAACTCCACCGATAACTTCCTCAACGCCACCTACCTGCCCCAGCTCG
>CAZBYU010000016.1:0-12943 GCA_964496235.1 uncultured Oscillospiraceae bacterium
ATTATGACCTTATCATCTCCGACATCATGATGCCCGTGATGGATGGGTACGAGCTTGTCAAAACCATACGTGCCGCGGGCAATAACACCCCTGTGCTTATGATAACTGCGCGTGACGCGTTTGATGACATGCGCGAGGGCTTCATCTCCGGCACGGACGATTATATGGTCAAGCCCGTAAACGTCAATGAGCTTTTGCTTCGTGTCGGTGCGCTTTTGCGCCGCGCACAGATAATAAACGAACGCCGCCTCGTCGTCGGTGATACCGTCATGGAGTGCGATTCGCTTACCGTCACCGTCAACGGACAAAGCATGGTCTTGCCGCAAAAGGAATTCATGCTCCTTTATAAGATGGCGTCCTACCCCGGGCGTATCTTCACCCGCCAACAGCTTATGGACGACATATGGGGATATGAATCCGAAACCAATACCCACACCGTTGATGTGCATATCGGTCGTCTGCGCGAAAGATTCAAGGACAGCCGCGATTTCCGCATAGTCACGATGCGCGGTCTCGGTTATAAGGTGGAAAAGGCATGAAGTGCGGTGAAAAAAAGCTGAAAAAGCGGCTCAAGGCGGGCTTTCAGTTCAAGTTTTCCGCCGCCGCCGCCATCGGTGCTATCGTCGCCGCAATGCTGAGCTTCGGCGTGGTGTATTTTCTCTATACACAGTTTAACCTCTCCTTCGGAATGCCGACGTGGTTGAGGCTTCTGGTGTTTGCGGTGTTGTTCGGCGTGGGTGTTGCCGTGGTGCTCAACCACGCGTTTGTAAGCCCCATGAGCGAAATGGCGCAGGCGATGCAACGTGTGGCAGACGGCGATTTTGACGTTCAGCTTCAATGCAAAAGCACCATCAGTGACATCAAAGAGGTCTATGACAGCTTTAACCGCATGGTCAAAGCTCTCTCCGAAACCGAAACCTTACAGTCCGACTTCATCTCAAATGTCTCGCACGAGTTCAAAACGCCTATTAATGCCATCGAGGGCTATGCCTCCCTCCTGCAGGATACCGAGCTTCCCCGCGAACAGCAGTCGCAGTATGTCGGCAAGATAATATTCAATACCAAGCGGCTTTCCGACCTTGTCGGTAATATCCTTCTCCTCAGCAAGGTGGACAACAATTCCATTCGCCCCAAGGCGAGTGTTTATCGCCTCGATGAGCAGATCCGCCTATCCATCTTCGCACTTGAACGCAAATGGACAGAGAAGAATATAGACTTTGACATCGAGATGGAAGAGGTCGAATACTGCGGGTATGAAGCCTTCATGCTCCACGTTTGGACTAATCTCATCGACAACGCCATCAAGTTCGACCCATACGGCGGTGAGATAAAGCTCCGTTTGAAAAAGAGCGAGGATTCCGTCATCTTTTCCGTCACGGACACAGGTTCCGGAATATCTCCGGAGGAACAGCAGAGCATTTTCAACCGCTTTTATCAGGGTGACAGCTCCCATAAAAGTGAGGGGAACGGTCTCGGTCTTGCCTTGGTGAAAAGAATAGTCACGGCAAGCGGCGGAGATATTGCTGTCACCAGCGAGGCGGGCGCAGGAACGCGATTTACCGTCACGCTTCCTCTTTCGGTGGAAAACACACCTTACGCCGCCGTTGAGATGAAAGAGGTGAAAATATGAAAAATAACGGTTCTCGGCGATTCTATATTGGAGGATGTGCGTTTTGAAAACGGGAAGTATACCCGCTTGCATGAGCTTATGCACCTTTTTGAAGCCGAGCATGGCGTTGAGTTTGTCAGTCTCAGCCGATTCGGCGCGACTGTGGACAAGGGGTTGGCAAGGCTGAGAAAAATCCTTGAAAGGGAAGTCCTCGGTAGCTTTGCCAGAGCGGACATCGTCTCGCTTCGCTTGTTCTCTACCGTGCCGCGACGTTTTTTGCCCCCTTTGTCGTCAGCCTGCCTACAGTGTTTATCATGCAGAGAGTAATTAATAATAAACTGGAGAGAGATAAATGAGCTTTTATGATACCGCGTGGGTCATATTTATATATTCCATTCTCGGCTGGTGTGCAGAGGTTGTGTTCGCGGCGTGTCGCCGCGGCATATTCGTCAACCGCGGTTTCCTGAATGACCTGTATGCCCGGTTTACGGCTCCGGTGTTGCCCTCGTGCTTGCCTTACTCACACCGGCAAAGGACAGCTTCATACTGCTGTTTTTCGGCAGTATGATCGTCACAACCGTGCTTGAATTCATAATCGACTTCGTACTGGAAAGCTTCTTTCACGATAAGTGGTGGGATTATTCGCAGAATCCGTTTAATATCAAGGGCTATGTCTGCCTTGAGTTTTCGCTGATATGGGGCTTTGCCTGTGTCCTCGTTATTGACGTTATCCACCCGCTTATTGCCCGCCTTGTCGCGCTTATTCCGAATCGTGCCGGCTGGTGGCTTATCTGGATTTTCGCCGTTATAATGGCGGCGGACGCACGCATAACGCTTATCGAGCTTTTGTAATTGCCCTAACGCTTCAAGGCTGTCGAGGAGCTGGAAAGAATGATGACTGCAGTTTCCGATAGCGTGGGCGAAGAGGTGCTATACGAGGGGTATGACCGCATGCGTGAGGCACATGAGAACTTTGATGACCGTTACCCCGAGCTTCATGAGAAGAATATGGAGGCGGTTTCCGCCGCACTCAATAAGCGCAGTGAGATCAATACTGCCCTCTGTGAGCGGGAGGATGCCCGCTCTGCCCGCCTTGCCGCGCCGGAGGGCAAGATATCCGATACCCTGCGTCATAATGTAGTGCATGAGCGTATAATCCGCGCCTATCCGCACCTCGCCGATGGCGAGCGTACCGGCTCATACTTCAAGCGTATCATATCCGCCGCCGACCACCGTAAGAAAACCCAAAAGTCTGAGAAAACTAAGAAAAGCGGCGGTAAAAGGGAAGTATATGTACGATTACAATGTGAATTTCGGGAAACATCAACGTAAACTAGATACAAAGCTATAAAAACGCAGAGGTTTTTTACTCTGCGTTTTTACGATTAATCATGTTTTATATAACATATATCTTTGGCGTAAACAAAATGTAGCTTAGTGTGTCACAAATCTGATTCTTTTTCAAGAACAGCTTTTTATTATCCTCGTCGTTCGTCGTAGAGCCTTATCTTCCTTGCGCCGGCGTCCATTGCGCGGCGGAGGGGACGGTACAGCACCAGCGTCAGCACGAAGTTACCCACGCAGTGGCGAATGTCAAAGGGAATGCCGGTGATGAAATAGGAAAACGCCATGCTCCACCCGCCGATGAAAAGATACGGTATAGAGCAACCCGCGCCGAAGAACAGCCCATGCAATGCTGCGACTATCGCCCAAACCATTGCGGAATCATTTTTCCGCATCAGCACAGCCACCGCCGCGAGGATCGGCCACAAGTACATGTAGGATAGCACCCACAGCCCAAAGCCCCACATCAAGCCCTCCAGCACAACAAACACAAACACCGAGTACATGCATTTCCAGCCGAAAAATATTGCCGTGAGTATAATCAGCACGTCCGTCATGTGTACATTGCGTATCCCCGCCATTGCCACCTGCATCACGAACATCAGCGCACCCATCAGCGCGAGCAGACACAGCTCACGCGCAGAGAGCTTACCAGCCGACGGTGAAGGTGATTTCATAATGCTCGCCGTCCTGAATCATGGTGTCGTCCACGCCGGTGTTGAGCATTTCACCGCCCTTGGTGAAGCGCCACCACTCCTGAGCCGCCGAGTCTGCGGTCTCGCCGTCAACGGTGGTCACGAAAAGACCGAACTCGCTGTCGTTGCCGTCAACAAGACCCTCTTCCTGCTCAAGCGCACCGCGCAGATTCTCGCTGTCTGTTATGATGGCGATGTCCTTCGTCGTGCCGTCGCCGTGGATAATCTCAACGGCGATGTGCTTATCACCCTGTACGCCCTCGGGCATGTACGCGTTGTAAAGCGCGAATGCTCCCACTATCAGCACGGCAAGAATCACCAGCGCGATTATGATTTTGCTTGTTTTTTTAAAGTTTTTCATTTGTGTCCCTTTCTGTCTTTAATAACTATTACTCATCAATTGTCCGCCAATGTGTCTTTTTGCAACAGCTCAGATACATTGCGTATATGCACATGCAAAGAGCCGTCAGCGATACCGCCATGCACAGATAGCACCCGATGTACCAGTCACCGTGCCTTTGCACATAATATTCGCTCATTCCTGCACCGACAACGGACAGGAAAAAGCCTATCCAAAGCCCCCAGTGCAGTCCGCGCCGCCCATTGACGCGAATGGAGACACGGCTGTAATGGATAAGCAACAGAAGAAGACATATTGCCGACACTATCTGCACTATGCTCACAAAGCCGTTAAAGTGCATAAAGCTTGAATCATAGCGTGTACTGTCGAGTATAAACTCCACTGCCGAGAACAGCAACAAGAACATTCTTGCCGTGTGTCCGTCGCTTGTCTCGCCCCCGCGCATCGGAAGACTTCGGCGGTTAAAATAGAACCGCATCAGCACGAACGCGATGATAAGCATTGCCATAAACTCAACGAAAAACGTGGCAAAGCGGTAATCCGCCGCGCCGTTTATGTATATTGGCGAGGCGAGCGGCAAGTGCTGTAAAGCCTCGGCTTTGACCGCAATTTTTGCACGGCAGGAGTTGTTGAATATGGCGGAGAGGCGTATAAACGCCACGGCGAGAGCCGCACCCGGCGCGATGGAGTCGAGCATGCGCGGCACATTGTTCGTAAAGCCCAACTTGCCTACTATCATTGCGGCAAGGAAAGTACCCAGCAACGCACCCGACAAACAGTAACCACCCGCCGAATAATCCGTCAGAGCGTTGAAAAGCCCGGCGTATTGCTCTGCATGGCAGTACCAGTGTATAAGTCTACACAGCGGCACGGACAGCACCACCGCGATCGGCAACAGAATCCACAGCGCACGACCCGTGCCGACGTAGGAGGTGTATAGCGAATAGCCCAGTGCGAATGCCGCCGCAACGCCCAGCGCGATGACAAGCGCACTCCAGTACAGCGTCACGCCGCCGGTGTATATCGCAATTCCGTTCATCCCGCCGCCTCCTTTTCGGGTATTGCCGTGGCAAAGTAGATAATATCGCTCACGGTGCGTTCCGCGTCAAAGTCCACGTGATTCACGGGAGCTTGCCTGAAAACTATCTCCGATGTCTGACCGCCGTCAAGGTTAAAGGCTTTAACACAGCCCTTTGCCGCCATAAAGCGGGCAAACTCGTTCACGTTCGCCCTCGGGCGCATGTCGGTGTGGTTGACGGTCATGAGAAGATAGTGAAGCTCGTCCGTCATGCCTATCCCTGCACGTGAGTATTCCATGTCTATCTCGCCTATGGGGTAGCTTTCGCAGTATTGCGCCTCGCCGTTTTCGACCAGCACCGGACCGAAAGAGAGCGAGAAGAGTACATCATTATCGGCAATGTACTGCCTCACCGCATCATCGCCCTCAAGCTCACCCGCTCGAATAAACAGCATGTCACCCGCCGAGGTGATAAAGCAGGTGTCGAGCTTGCCGGGGTTGTTGCGGTAAAGCTGACGCTGATATACGGTCAGACCTGTCTGGCGATACGCGTAATAGTCCGCGTTCATTGCAACGACGGCGTTTGCCGCGGTGGAAAGCTCACTTGCGTACAGCTGTACGGACGAGCCGTAGGTGTCCTCCGTTAGCTTGCGTCTGAACTGCGACCCGTCTGCGATTTTCACCTCGGATATCGTGGCACATCGCTCTTCGATAATTTCTTTCCAGACTATCACGAGTATTGTCGCGTCGCGGTAATAGAAAAACTCCGTTCCGGGGTAGAAGGGCAGATCCGGTTGCCACACGGTCTCCTGCCCGTCGAGAAGCTCTTCTGCGGCGGCGATAACGCCCTCTATCACGGAAATATCCGTTGTCACGCCGTAGCATGTCTCATTCGGCTTGGGTGCAACGGTGTCCGTTTCGGCTATCTTGTATATTTTCTTTATGTACGTCAAGTCACCGAGAGCGTCACTTGCGGCGTTGTTGATGTAAACGTCTAGCTTGCTGGTGAGGTTGAGGTTGTTTTGCTGTTTTGCGGCTGTCGTTGTTCCGGAGTCGGGGTGAACGTTCACGCCTATCCAGCAAAACGCAAACAGCGTCAGTATTCCGAACAGCACCGCCGCGATTGTTTTAATGGGGCTTTGTGCCTTTTCCCGTTCTGCGTGTACTCGCTTTTGCTCGCTACGTGCATCACGGTCGATCTGCCTCAGCGCGGACTTTTGCTCGTCAAGGCGTATGCGGCTCTCTTCCGCCTTTTTCTGTATCGCCTCGGCGCGTTTTCTTTCGCTGTCGGTGAAGTATCTGTCTGGGTCAAATCCCTGTGCTGACGATTTTGCCCGCTTACTGCCGACGGTGGGCTTTGCCCATGCCTCCGGCGGTTTGTAGCTCTTTCCGCTCGGTCTGAACTCCGGCGTGAAGCTCTCTTTGGGCGCGTTTGCTGTCGCATCGGGGATCGAAGTGGACTCTTTTTTCCGGTTACTCGGCTTTTTTGCTTCCAAACCGCGCTTTGCATCTCGCCGCGCGTTTAACAGATCCTCTAACTGCGATACGTCCACATAGTATTCCGCGCCGGCTTCCTTGTCCGCAGTTGCTTCTTTGGAAGACAACGGTTCGACCTTGCTCGCGCTCTCGCGCGGCGAAAGAGAGTCGGCGGTGTTATCGTTATGCTCAGTGCCGGAAATCGAGCTTGAATATGACGAAAACTCGGCGAGTATCGCCTCGAGATCGGATTCAAAGTTGTTGTTTGCACTCATATAGTATCTCCCGTGGGGTCAATATGCCACGCCGCCCATCAGGGCGTTCAGCATATCCCGGTTTGTCACGATCAGCCATTCACCGTCGTGATAGTTCAGCTCCAGCTCGATAACCGTCGAGGTGTAATAGCTGCTTGCATGCGTCAGCACCGAGGCGAGAGCCGCGGAATACGCCTCCTCCGTCACGGCGGGGAGGTATTTGTCGTTCTCGTCGTAAACCTCACTCGCCGGGCGGCTTTCCACCAGCTTTTCAAGGTTGCGCTGTACTCCGTCCTCCACGCTTGCCTCCAGTGAGGCAAGGTCGAGGTATTTGAATCTGACGCTCTGCTTTGCGGTCAGCTTATCTGTCTTTGCCTCACCCGCAAGCGTGTATTCATAGCTGTCTTTCAGCGCGTCGTATATAAGCGCGGCGTTCTCGCTATCCGGCGGGGTCTCCAAGCCAAGCCCGGTGTAATCGCGCAGACAGGAATATGCCGTGCTGTAGTCGCGTGCAATGAGTGCGTCGTAAAACCGTGTCACCGTGTCGGTCGGGTTGCCGTCCACGGCGGAGTATAACGCCCCTACGGACGAGCCGAGAATGCACACCAGTATTGCCAATGCCGCGAGCAGAGCCGACAGCGTCGCCCACGGCACATTGAGCTTGCCACTGCGTCCCAGGCGCACGGACAGTGCCATTGCCGCGAACATTGCCACGATCACCACCAGAGCCGCCGCGATTACTGCGGGGTTCGGTGCGGTGTCGACGGTGGTTTCTTCGTAAAATGTTTGAGCCGTGGCGTAAGCTCCCGGCGTACATGCGAGAGTAAAGCCGAATACGCCGAGTGCCGTTATAAGCTTTCCGAAATGCTTCATGCCTTTTCTCCGAATAGAATGTGATACTATAGTATAATACAATTTTCTCGCCTTAAATTCAAGCCCAAGCTGAGTATAATTTCAATTATGCCTGCATGAGCGGTTCGGCAGTGCATCATAGTATTTTTTCCGCGCTGTATGCCGATGAAAATACCTCCAGCCCCGGGCGGTATAGTTTATCCACCGTCCATATGCTTATCCCCGCAAGCGCGTATTCCTCCACCAGAGCAAGGCGCGCTTGCCATGATCGCGCATCCTCAAACCATACCTCGTGCCGAACGCCGAGCGTGTCGGTGTATTGAAAATACGGCGCGGCGGCAACGGTGTCATAATGTATCTGTGCGCCCACGCTCGCCGCAAGATTTGCGGCCGCAGTGCCGGATATCGTCTTTGCCGCCTCGCCCTGTTGCCATGGAATGACCCAGCTGTAGCCGTAGTTTGAAAAGCCCATCAAAAGCTTGCCTCGCGGTATGACCTGCACCGCGTAATCCAGCACGTTGCGTATCCTGTTTACAGGGGAGACGGCCTGCGGTGCGCCGTAGGTGTAGCCCCATTCATAGGTCATCACGATGACACGATCCATCGTCTCCCCATGCACGGCGTAATCATGCGCCGTGTATAGTATTCCGTTCTGATCTTCACTCTCTTTCGGGGCAATTGCGCTTGTCAGGTAATAGCCGAGCGGGTGGAATGTTTCCGCGGCACGGCGCAGAAACTCATTGTAGCTTTCCTTGTCAAAGGGGTAAACATACTCAAGGTTAAAGTTTATCCCATAGTATTTTTTCTCGCGCAGGACGGATAGAATGTTCTCGAAAAGCCTTTGCCGCGTGTTGCCGTCTGTTAATACCACGTGTGCGATGTCGCTTGAAAAGCCGCCGCTCTCGCCGAGGTTTGTCACGGTCATGAGCGGCGCGGTGTTTGCCTTGCGGGAAGTGTCCACCATACCGCCGTCGTTTATCGCGTGAAGCTCACCCTGTGCCGTCACGCTGTAATCGAACGGACATAAAAAGGTCAGATACGGCAGGGTCGCGTCAAGCACACTCTGCGCGATTGACGGATAGGCGTAGCCGTTCACCTCAACACCTCGCCTTGGCTCTCCGCTGTACCCGCCTATCACCAGTGCCGTACCCACGGCAAGACGCGATGGGTCATCAAGGCGGTTGACCTCTGCAATTGACTCTGCGGAAACGCTGTATCGCGCCGCGATAGACCAAAGCGTATCACCCCGCCGAACAACGTAGATTTCCATGTGCAACATACTCCTTTCCCAGTTAAACACCTTCATGTCGGTATAATATATGCCCTGCGTTGCACGGAAAAGCCATATGTGGTATAATATATAAAATATGATATTTAACTATTAGGAGGCGTCGGCATGAACGAGAACAGCATCCCCCTGAGAGAAAATGTACCTTTGGAGGACACCTGGCGTTTGGAGGACATATTCCCATCAGATGAGGCGTGGCAGACGGAGTATGAGGCGGTCAGGAGCTTGCCCGAACGCGCCGCGGAGTATCGCGGACACCTCTGCGACAGTGCGGAGACGCTGTTGAGCTATCTGCGCTTGGAGGACGAGGCAAGCGTGCGCCTTGGCAAGCTCATGGGCTATGCAAGCTGCAGAAGCGATCAGGACACCGCCAACGCCTTTTATCAGGATATGCGCGGCAAGTCCGTTGCGGCATATGTTGCCTTTGCCGGGGCTTCTGCCTTTGCAACGCCAGAGCTTATCGCGCTCGACGAGGATACACTCAACGGCTTTTACGCCACCGTGCCGGAGCTGGAAGAGTACCGCCGCGGCATATACACCGTCCGCCGCATGGCGGAGCATGTCCTCACGCCCGCCGAGGAAAGGCTTCTTGCCTCCGCCGGGGAGCTTGCACAAAGCCCGGACAATATCCGCAGTGTATTTATGAACGCAGACCTCAGCTTCCCGCCGGTTGCCGATGCCGGCGGCGCACAGCATGAGCTTACAAACGAGACGTTTGTTCCGCTCATGGAGAGCGGAGACAGAGTTTTGCGTGAAAATGCGTTCAAGACGTATTACACCCGCCTTGGCGAGTTCAAGAACACCGTCGCCGCTTCGCTCGATGCACAGTTTAAGCAACTTCGCTTTTTCTCCGAGGCTCGTAATTACCCCACCACGCTTTCCGCCTCGCTCGACGCTACCGAAGTACCCGAGCGGGTGTACGAAAACCTCATTACCGCCGTGCATGAGAATATGGATAAGATGTATCGCTATGTCGCTCTTCGTAAAAAGCTTCTGGGCATTGACGAGTTGCATATGTACGATGTTTACACTCCGATTGTCCCCGATGCCGCAGAAAAGATAAGCTTCAAAGAGGCAAAGTCCACCGTGCTTGAAGCTCTCGCCGTTCTCGGAGAGGACTACACCGCGCTTTTGCGCCGCGGCTTTGACGAACGCTGGATCGATGTCTACGAAAACCGCGGCAAGCGCGGCGGTGCGTACTCTACCGATGCCGCCCGTCCGCATCCCTATGTCCTCCTCAACCATAAGGACACTCTCGACAGCATGTTCACCCTTGCTCACGAGATGGGGCATGCCTTGCACAGTTGGTACAGCACGAATACCCAGCCGGTCAGCACCTCGGATTACGTCATTTTCGTTGCCGAAGTTGCCTCCACCTGCAACGAAGTGCTTCTGATGCGTCATCTGCTCTCTAAAACGACCGATAAACGCGAGCGGGCGTACCTTATCAATCACTTCCTTGACCAGTTCAAGGGTACGGTCTATCGCCAGACTATGTTCGCCGAGTTCGAGCTTGAAATGGGACGCATGAGCGAGGCGGGGGAGACCCTTACCGCCGATGTACTAAGCGAGAAGTATCACGCGCTTAATAAGCTCTATTTCGGACCCGACATGGTCTCCGATGATGAAATCGCCCTTGAATGGGCTCGTATCCCGCACTTTTTCTATGATTATTATGTTTTCCAGTATGCCACGGGCTTTGCCGCCGCAGTTGCCATTGCAAACCGCATTCTTTCCGAGGGCGAAACCGCCGTGGCGGATTATAAACGCTTCCTCTCCTCCGGCTGTTCTACAGACCCCATCTCGCTTTTGAAGATAGCCGGTGTCGACATGAGTACCCCTGCCCCCATCACCTCCGCGCTCGAGCTTTTTGCCGAGCTTATTGACGAGCTTGACGCACTCGTCGTACAATGATAAGTAATAATGAGAAAAACTGAGGATAAGTCATGAGTGACAGCACCCGCCTCATGTTCGGCAAGCAGGAGATATATGACCTGCTTTCCTCGTGCGGAGTATTGCACGAGGTGATTGAACACCGCCACAATGTTCATAAAGACCCAAGACCTCATTGATATTCTCACCGAGTTCGGCTGTGTCGCGCATACTGTCGAGCTGTGAAAAGCCGAAACGCATAAATGATAATGATAAAAGGGATTGTCGCAAAGTTTTTGCAACAATCCCTTTTCGATGTTTTTTGTTCGTTTATTCCGCCTTGTTGTCGTTGAAAAAGGTCTCGGCGTACTGCGCGATGAGCGGAACGATATCCTTTATCACAATGTTCGTCGTGTTCACACACAGATCATACCCCTCTCTGTCACCCCAACGGGCTGAGGAGATGAGGTCGTGGTTGTCGGCTCTGTTTTTGTCGATTTGGCGTATCTTGCGTTCAAGCTCGCGGTCGGTCAGGTGTTCGTCGGCGGTTGCACGTGCGCGGCAACGGGCAAGTTTTGCCTCCATGTCGGCGTAGACGAAAATGCGAAACGGCTTGTACGCTTCCAATATTGCGTCCGCTCCGCGACCTACTATCACGCAGTCTCCCTTGTCGGCAAGGCCGCGGATTATCTTGTGCTGTAGCCCGAGAAGCTGTGGCGCACTGCTGTTGACAAAGTAGTTGAGCGAGAGCGTGTGGGAAAAGGTGAGGGGAGTGCTGTAATGGAGGCTGTTGTCGAGTATGTGTTCCACATAGCCCGCGTCCATATCTGCCTCCTCTGCAATCGCGGATATTATCTCACGGTCGTAATACTCAATGCCGAGCGCATCGGCAAGTCTTTTGCCCACCTCGCGCCCGCCGCTACCGAATTCTCGGCTGACAGTTACAATACGCATGCTTGTTCTCCCTTATCGTTAAAATATAGACAGTGCCGGTTTATAAACAGCATGCCGCATTGATGCGGCATGCCTGGTTTGTCGAAAACGTTAACTTCGCTACAATTACGCGTCAAGCGCGATGAGCTTGCCCTGTACGACAAAGCGCGCGTTGTCGTATTCATACGTGCAGGTGGAAAGTGTTATAACGCGGTCGTTTGCCGTCACCTCAACGTCGGAGGTGAAGTCGGACTGACTCTGCATCTTGGCTACCCATGCCGCGTAATCCTCTGCGGAATAGAAGTCACGCGTGTAGGTGTCGGAGTCGTAGTTGCAGATGTAGGCGGAGAATAGTTCTATCTTATAATCGCCCTTGGGGGTGTTGAGGTACATTACGGGGTGCGCCTCGTAGTAGCTCTGATCCTTGTAGTTGAGCAGACTGTTGAACATAGAGCCGTCTTTCATGTTGTGTCCGTATATAACGGTGTTCGTGCCGGAAAATTCCGGACCGCACTCGCAGTCGACAAACAGTGTGCCGCTGGAGTTATACGTGCCGTCGAGCAAATGGTGGAGATACTCGTTGTTGTCACTGCCCTGGGCCACAGGGTAATTTATCACGGTGTCCTTGCTGTAAAGCCAGCCGCAAACGTCCTCGTTCTGCGCCAGAAGCTTTTCAAAATCCACGTTGATGGGGGATACGTCCTTGTCCTCGGCTTCCTCCGCCACAGTTACGGTTGCGTCGGTTGCGGCGGGGGTGTCGGTCGTTACTACGTCTTCGCTCAATTTGCTGTATGTACGCTGAGCGGTTTTGTACTCGTTGAGCGTGGAGAAAAGCTTGTATCCGCTAAAGCAGAACACACCCAAGCACACGACGCACAAAGCAATCAGCAGTATTCTAACGGTTTTATTCATGGCGTACAGCCTCCTGATTATCCTTTACTTTGCGAAATCTCTTCGGTTGCAAACCCATTATACAGCATTCTCTCCGAAAAATAAAGAGGGAATTATGTAAATCTGTTAAAATGCTCCGAGCAGTATCTCGCCGACCTCTTAGACGCTCGGCGGAGTGGGTTTGTTCCGTTTTTATCTGTGCGTTTTGGTTGACTTTCGCTCTCGGGTGGGGTAGTATCATGCGTGAAATATGAAAAAACGGAGCTATGATATGAGCCAAAACAAGAAAAACACCGCCGCACTCGGCAGTGTGCTTATAATTATCGCGGGTGTGTTCTGGGGCAGTATGG
>CAZBYU010000017.1:0-12902 GCA_964496235.1 uncultured Oscillospiraceae bacterium
CTGCTCGGCCTTTTCAATGAGCGTGAGCATGTCACCCATGCCAAGTATGCGTGACGCCATACGATCCGGATGGAACGGCTCTATCATGTCGAGCTTTTCGCCCACACCGATGAACTTTATGGGCTTGCCGGTTGCCGCGCGGATAGACAGTGCCGCGCCGCCGCGGGCATCGCCGTCGAGCTTGGTGAGCATTACGCCAGTAACACCGAGAGCCTCATCAAACGCGGAGGCGGCGTTGACGGCGTCCTGACCTGTCATCGCGTCCACGACGAGCAGGATTTCCGCCGGCTCTACCGCGTCACGAATGTTTTGAAGCTCCTGCATGAGAGCCTCATCTATATGCAGACGACCGGCGGTATCGAGAAACACCAAGTCGTTGCCGTGCTTTTTCGCGTGCTCCACCGCCGCGCGGGCGATGTCGACAGGGTCGGTCTGACCCATTTGGAAGACCGGAATATTCAGCTGTGCGCCGACGGTTTCCAGTTGCTTGATAGCGGCGGGGCGATAAATGTCACACGCGGCGAGCAAGGGACGCTTACCCTGCTTACGCATATACGCGGCAAGCTTCGCGCCGTTAGTGGTTTTGCCCGCGCCCTGAAGACCGACGAGCATCACGACCGAGGGTGACTTAGAGCTAATGTTGAGCTTTTGGGTCTCACCGCCCATGAGAGAGCAAAGTTCTTCGTTGACTATCTTTATCACCATCTGCGCCGGAGACAATGCCTCCAGCACATCCGCACCCGTGGCGCGTTCGGTGACGGTTTTGGTGAACTCCTTGACTGCCTTATAGCTAACGTCGGCTTCGAGCAGGGCAAGGCGAACCTCGCGCATGACCTCTTTCACGTCTGCCGCGGTCAAGCGACCCTTACCGCGAAGCTTCTTAAAAGCGGCATTCAGTTTTTCGCTTAAACTTTCAAACGCCATCGGTTGCTCCTTGTCAAATGCTGAGCTTCAACCGCTCAAGCTGCATAATGCCGCCCTCGGCGACCTCGCGCACATGCCCCGTGGAGCATTCGCGTATCTCCTCAAGACTTGCCCGAACTCCGTCAAGTTCGCCTTGAAGCTCCGTCAAGCGGGCGATAAGCCCTGTTTTTTCTTCAAGCGTTTCCAGAGACGACTCCGCGCGGCGGATATTATCCCACACGCCCTGGCGAGATATGCCCAGTTGCTCGGCTATCTCTGCGAGAGAAAGATCCTCGTTATAGTGCAAATCGTAGCACTCGCGTTGCTTGTCGGTCAGAGTTTCACCGTAAAAATCAAGCAGTATGCTTCTCATTAGTCTGCTCTCTTCCACAGCTCACCCTCCTGTCAAGCTAACAACCTTTGCAGAGTATACATCATGCTCCGACCGCTGTCAAGTATTTTTTCTTGTCAGATGTTCATTTCATTGCCCGGGTGTGTCTTGGCATAATATTTCCTCTTGCGGGAAAAATTAAGGTATAGCTGACGAGAGAGGAACACCTATTGACTGTCAGCTACATCATTTAAGAGGACAGGGCTTGAAATGAACACTATGGATTCGGCAATATATATCGAGCTTGACGCATTGCGCGAGTATGCCGCACGTGCCGCGCGGGTGATGACGGTGCGGGGAGAGTGCGGCGGGCGAGGCGAGGTGCGGCGTCTGCAAAAGGCGTTTCGTGAGCTTCGGCACACTCACGGCGAGATATCGCGCCGCTATGCCGCCGTGCCGTCTCCCCCGGCGGCATGCGAATGGATACTCGACAATTACTATATGATTGAGCGTGAATACCGCGCGGCTCTGCCGGAGCTTAAACGCGCCGCCGCGCTTCGCCGCTGTGACGATGGGGTGCTTGCGGCGGCGTTTTGCCGCAATCTGCTCCTTTCCGGGCAGGGCGAGGTGACGGAGGCGCGGTTCGGAGTATACGCCGCGGGGTTTCAATCCGTCACGGTGCTTCGGCGGGGGGAGCTTTATCTTATGCCGACGCTTTTGCGCGTGGCGGCGGTGGAGGGCGTGGCGGCGGTATGCCGCGAGATGCGCTACGCCGCGGATACCGAGATATATGCCGAGCGTTTGAAGGCTCTTTTCACGACACTCAGACTATTTGCATCTGCGGATATGACCGCGCTTATAAACGAGTGCGACATGACAAACGCGGAGCTGTCGCGCGAGGCAACGGGAGAGTATGCACGCATGGACGAGGGGACAAAGCAGGCATATCTACGGCGCGTGGAATACCTATCCCGCCGGGAGGGGGTGCGTGAGGACGTATACGCTCGCCGCCTCGTCAAGCGGGCAGAGCGCGAGCAAAAGCACGTCGGCGAGTATCTTTTCCCGGCGAAAAGTGCCGTATCGGCGCGGATATATATAGCCTTCAACGTCCTTGCCACAGTCTTTCTCGCGCTTCTGGCGGCGTTTCGCTTTGAAAGTACGCCTGCGGCGGTGCTGTTGCTTTTGCCGTTGTCGGAGCTCATAAAGAGCGCGGTGGATTTCGCGCTGTTGCATATCGTAAAGCCCCGGCGCATATTCCGCATGGACATGCAAAAGGGCATACCCGCCGAGGGTCGGACAGTGTGCGTGATCTCCACGCTTCTCGGTTCGGAAAACGACGAGCGGCGGCTGGAGGAGCTGTATTTTGCCTGTCGCGGAGAGGGCGAGGGGCTTTACTTCGGTCTTCTGGCGGATCTGCCGACGGGAGACAGCCGCGAGACCGACGGTGATGAGGCGATGCTTCGCATCGCGAGGGAGGGCATAGCCCGCCTTAACGCCAAATACGGCGCGAGGTTCTTCCTCTTTACGCGTCCGCGCGAATTCGACGGTGAGCGTTATACTGCGCGTGAACGGAAGCGCGGCGCGATCTTGGAACTGGCGAAGCTTTTATGTGACGAGGAAAGTACACTGACCGTTACAGGCGAAAAAGATGCTCTTGCGGGGGTTAGGTATATACTCACGCTCGATGCCGACACGCGCATCTACCCCGGTTGTGCCGGGGAGCTTATCGGCGCGATGTTGCACCCGCTGTGCCGCCCGGTGATAGACCCGAGGACGAAAACCGTTATTGCCGGTCACGCGCTCATTCACCCGCGCATCGATACCGAGCTTGAAAGCGCGGGCGAAACGGACTTCGCGCTCATCTTTGCCGGCGCAGGTGGCAGTGACCCTTACGGCACACTCTGCGGCGAGCTTTATATGGACGCGTTCGACTGCGGCGGCTTTGCCGGCAAGGGGATAATCGACGCACACGCGCTTTTGAAATGCACCTCGCACTTCCCCAAAGGTCGCGTTTTGAGCCATGACGCACCGGAGGGTGCGTATTTGCGCGGTGCGTACATGAGCGACGCGGAGCTTTCCGACCGTTTCCCTTCGCGTCCGTTGGCATATTACAAGCGTCTGCACCGCTGGATACGCGGTGACTGGCAGAACATCCCGTTCGTGTTCGCACCGGAGCTTCGTGATATTGACCGTTGGCGGCTTTTGGACTCGCTTCGCCGCAGTCTCATTGCACCCGCAACTCTCGCGGCACTTATCGCTGGTTTTTTCATGGTAGGTGCGGGAGTGCGCCTTGCCGCGTGGGCGGCACTGTGTTCGCTTTTGACGGGGCTTATGCTTTCGCTTGCGGAGTGCGGTCTGTCCCGCCGCGAACGCGGCGGACGCGAGCGGCGGTACACGCGTCTGCTCACCGGGGTGGGCGGCGCGATAGTGAAGACCTTTATCAGGCTGTGGCTGTTGCCGTATGAGGCGTGGGTGGCGGCAACGGCGATCATGACGGCACTATGGCGTATGCTGGTGACGCATAAAAAGCTTCTCGAATGGCAGACCTCGGCGGAGGTACGCGGAGAGACCGGGCTTTTTGCACATGCACAGGCTATGGCTTTCCCGGTTGTCCTCGGCGCAGTGCTTATTTTTATCTGTCCCGGTGTGATAGGCAAGTCCGCAGGGTTGTTGTGGTTTTTGTCGCCCGGGGCGGCGTTCGCACTGGCTTTGCCCGCGCGACGCGGCACGGAGCTGAGCGAGAGCGAACGCGGCTATCTCATACACGCGGCAAAAAGGAGCTTTACGTATTTTGCGGACATGCTCTCACCAGAGGATAGCTTCCTCCCGCCGGATAATTTTCAGGAACAGCCGCCTGTCGGCGCGGCGCGGCGGACATCGCCCACAAACATCGGTCTAGCCCTTGCCGCACACACTGCGGCTGTGGACATGCACCTGATAACACGCGAGGAATGCACGCGCTATATTGAGCGTGTACTCGACACGCTAGAGCGCATGCCGCGCCACATGGGTCATTTTTACAACTGGTATGACACGGCGACACTCATGCCGCTCTTGCCCGCGTATATCTCCACAGTCGACAGCGGCAACATGTACGCCGGGCTTTTGACGGCGCGACAGGCAATGTATGAATACGGCGAGGCGGAGCTTGCCGCGCGTTTAGACGCGCTTATGCGCCCGATGTGCTTTACCCCGCTGTATGACAAGGCAAGAGGGCTTTTCCACATCTGCTACGACACCGCGCATGAGCGCGGTGCGGGTGGTTGGTATGACCTGATGGCAAGCGAGGCGATGTTGACAAGCTATATTGCCGCGGCAAAGGGCGATGTGCCTGTGCGGCACTGGCGGCGACTGAGCCGGGCGAGAGTGCAAAAGGACGGGTACAGAGGTCTTGCAAGCTGGACGGGAACAATGTTTGAATATCTCATGCCGGAGCTTTTTCTCCCGCTCTACAAGGGCAGTCTGCTGTACGAAAGTGCGAGATTTTGCCTTTACGCGCAAAAAAGGCGAGTCTGGTCCGGCAAGCCGTGGGGCATATCGGAAAGCGCGTTCTACTCCCTCGATAACGCCCTTAACTACCGCTATAAGGCGCACGGCTGTCCGGCATTGGCGTTGAAGCGCGGGCAGGAGGACGACCTTGTTATATCTCCGTATTCGTCGTTTCTCGCGCTTGTCGTTGACCCGGAGGGCGGAATACGCAATCTACGGCATCTGGAAAAGCTCGGTGCGGTGGGTCGGTGGGGCTTTATAGAGGCACTTGACTTCACCCCCACACGCTGTACACGTGAAAACGGCGAACACGTAAGATGCTACATGGCGCATCATATAGGCATGAGCGTCATAGCCGCGGCAAACGCGGCGTGTGCAAACAGTGTTCAAAACCGCTTTATGTCCGCGCCGGAGATGGCGGCGTTTTCTCTGCTTGTTCAGGAGCGCGTCGATGTCGGCGGGGTCATACTGCGGCGCGATACCGCGGATATCCCGGAGCGTGGCGAGCGCGGCGCGGTGACGCGCTGGCAACTGCGCGGCGGGGAGAGCGACCGGGCGAGACACGCCTGTGTCCTTTCCAACGGCGCGTACTCCGTTCTTGCCGACAACGCCCTCAACACCTCGGCAAAATACGGCGGAATCACGATTTACGACTGTGACACCGACTCGAATTGTACCGGCGGCGTGGACATCACGCTTGATATAGGCGGCACCGTCTACACCGTCACGCCCTCTGACGCACCGGAGCTGTGGGAGCTGGAGGAGGATGCGGCGAGGGTAGCCGGTGAGGTCGGTGGGGTGGAGTATGCCGTGTGCGTAAGCGCGGCATACGGTGACTGCGGTGAGGGAAGAAGCGTGACTCTTTGTGCAAGAGAGGACACGCGTGTAGCCCTCTCGCTCTCGTTCAAGCCGATTCTCGCGCCCATGCGCGAATACTCGGCACACCCCGCCTTTTGGACACTTGGTATGTCCGCCGAGGTAGAAAACGGCGCACTTATACTGCGCCGTCTGCGGCGTGGCGATGTAGGCGAGGTGTGGCTTTGCGTCGCGTCGAATACGCACGTGGAGCTTTCCGCCGATGAAAACGGCGCACTCGGCGCACTCTCACACCCATATGTGACGGTGCGGGCAGAGCTTGAACTGAAAAGCGGGCATAGTGAAACCGTGCGCTTTGCGCTGTGCGTTGGAAGAGAGCGCGAGGAGTGCGCCCGGGGGGCGCAGAGGATTCTCGTCTCCGGGATAAACGACCGCGGCAACATGGTCAGTGCCGCCGCGATGCACCTCGGCATGAGCGGGGAGGAGGTCGGTGCGGCGATGAGCATGCTGGAGGGCATATGGCCCGAGCGCGTGAGCGGAGCATGTGCCAAGGCAGAGCTTTGGAAGCACAGCATCTCCGGCGATTACCCGATATTATGCTGTGACGGACGGGCGAGCGAGTGTGAGGCGGTGTTAAAACGGTTTTGCCTTTTGCGAAGCTGTGGTGCGGAGGCAGAGCTGGTCTGTCTTGCCGATGAGCAGGGCGAGTACCTGAGACCCGTACACCGCCAAATCATAAAGACCCTTTCCTCCGTGGGCTTAGAGCCGCTTTTAGGCGCGGCGGGCGGGGTGCATATCGCGCCGATGGATGCGGCGACTGCCGTGATAAGCCGCGCCGGATACACCGTCGGCGCGAAGCGAAACACCCTTCCTCCGCCGCCATGCCCGCCGCTCTCCGCGCCGCGCCGACCGGACACAGTGCCGGAGCATGAAAACGCACACGGACGCTTCAGCTTCACTGTGCGCGATACTCTACCCGCGCGGGTGTGGCAGAATGTCATGTCAAACGGCAGTACGGGCTATATCGCGTCCGACTGCGGCTCGGGCTACATGTGGTACGAAAACGCACGAGAAATGAGGATAAACGCGCCCTGCACCGACGTAAACGACGTACAGGGCAGTGAATGCCTTTTTACCGAGACAGGCGGTGAGCGCGTCAGTCTGTTTGCCGCAAATGACGGCATGGATTGCCGCGTCACGTTCGCACCGGGTGAAGCCGTGTGGGAAAAGCGGATAGGTGCGCGAGAGGTAAGGGTGACTGCGTTTGTCGCGCTCGACACTGACGCGCGTGTGCTTATAATAGAAGGTGCGGCAGGTCTTCGCCTCAGCTGGACGCTCATGCCGGTTCTCGGAGCGCAGGACGCAAAAAGCGTCCGCATAACAGCGCACGACGCTGTCATTACGGCAGAAAATCCCGAGGCGTATCTTGCCGGTGTGGACTTCTCCGCGGTATGCTCACTCCCATGTGAGACCTCCTGCGGCTATTATCCCGCCGCAATGGTGATGAGCATGGTTGCGGACGATATGACTGTGATAGTATGCGGCTGTGAAAGCGCGGAAGAGCTTCGTGCGCTTGCCGTACCGGACGCGGCAAAAGCCGCGCTCGACAGGGTGCGGGCGCATTACGCCCGTCTTGCCGCTCGCTTCACGCTCGAAACCGGGTTTACCCCGCTTGATAACTATATAAGTACGTGGAGCGTTTATCAGTGCGAGACATGCCGCCTTGCTGCGCGGTCGAGCCTTTACCAGAGCGGTGGCGCGATAGGATTCCGCGATCAGCTACAGGATGCGGTGAACCTCATTCTCATCGCGCCGCATCATGCGCGTGAACGCATACTCGACTGCTGTCGGCATCAGTATGCCGAGGGCGATGTCATGCACTGGTGGCACCGCCATCCGTTGGGAGACCGAGGCGTGCGTACACACTGCTCGGACGATCTTTTGTGGCTGGTGTGGGCATTGTGCGAGTACACGGAGAAAACCGGCGATTACGCCATATGCGAGGTGGAATGCGGATATCTCGCGTCCGAGCCGTTGCGGGATAACGAGCGTGACCGCTACGAAACGCCGCACCGCGCTGACGTGAGCGCGAGTGTGTTTGACCATGCCCGCACCGCACTTGAAAGAGGGCTTTTGCGCGGTATCGGCGAACACGGTCTTCCCAAAATGGGCAGTGGCGACTGGAATGACGCACTCGACGAGGTCGAGGGCGAGAGCGTGTGGCTTGCGTGGTTTTTCGCATCGTGTCTCAGTCGATTTGCCGCGCTTTGCGACAGGCTGAAGCACAGCGACGGCGCATATTACAGCCGCCGCGCGTCGGAGCTTGCCGCGGCGGCGGACGAGGCGTGGACAGGTCGGCGGTATGTGCGCGGGTATTTTGCCTCGGGTGAGGTGCTGGGCGGCAAGGAACGGCTTGATTCCGTGGCACAGAGCTGGGCAGTGCTGTCGGGTGTGGCGGAAGAGAGCAACCGACCTGTACTCGCCCTTGATGCCGCTCTCGCGGCACTGGTCGACCGTGAACACGGTTTGGTCAAGCTGTGTACTCCGCCGTATCCGCCGGACAGCAGACCCTATCCCGGATATATCGCCAGCTATGGCGAGGGCTTCCGCGAAAACGGCGGGCAGTACACCCACGGTGCGGTGTGGCTTGCCATGGCGGCACTGCGCGTCGGGCGTATAAGCGAGGCGTGGGATATTCTCCGCATGCTTTTGCCTGAATGCGGCGATTTGCGCCGCTACAGCGCAGAGCCGTTCGTCCTTGCCGCAGACGTTTATTCCGCACACGGTCATGAGGGCGAGTGCGGCTGGAGCTGGTATACCGGGGCGGCAGGCTGGTATTTCCGCGCGGTTACGGAGGAGCTGTTGGGGCTTAAGCTCTCCGACGGCAAGCTGACTATATCGCCGCGCCTACCCGCCGAGCTTCGCTATTGCCGTGTCCGCTGGACTGATAATAGCGGCACGGCGCATATCATTGAGCTTCGCCACGGTGATGTGCGCGTAGACGGAGAGGTATATCGCGGCGGTGAGATAGGATAAGTAAAATTTTCATACTTTGGCTACCATTTTCAACGCACCGGTGTTATAATAAAAACAAATGTATTGAATAACCCGTACAGATGAGGAAATATTGATGGACATTACGAGGAAAGAGATAATGCCGGGCGTTTCGCTGACCTGTCTGCGCTCGCGGAAGTTCAAAACCGCGTGTATGAGCCTGTCTCTGCTCACCCAGCTTGACCGCGAAACCGCTTCCATGAACGCGCTTATTCCCTTCGTCCTTCGCCGAGGTACGACGCTTTATCCCGATATGCAGTCCGTCTCCCGCCGCTTGGAGGAGCTTTACGGCGCGGCGATTGAGCCTGTCGTGCGCCGCGTGGGCGAGATACAGTGTATCGGCTTTTACGCGAGCATGGCTGAGGAGGAGTTCGTCCCCGGCGGCGAGGGACTGCTACACGAGACGGCTCAGCTGATGGGTCAGCTTTTGCTCTCCCCGGTCACGCACGGCGGGCTTTTTCTGCCCGAATATGTCGACAGTGAGCGTGACAAGCTGTGTGAGCGCATAGCCTCGCTTATAAACGATAAACGCCGCTATGCCATGACGCGGTGCGTGCAGGAAATGTGCTGTTATGAAAGCTACGCCGTGGGTCGTTTCGGCTCGGTGAGCGATTGCGAGAGCATAAATTATAAAAAGCTCACCCGGCGCTACCGCACGCTTTTGCAGACAAGCCCGGTGGAGGTGTTCTACTGTGGGCGCAGTGATGACTTTGAGGTTGAACGCGCCGTGCGCGACGCGCTTGCGACGTTACCGCGCGGCGAGATAGACTACGACATCGGCACCGATGTGCGTATGAACGCCGTCGAGGCTGAGCCGCGCTATGTTGAAGAGACAATGGACGTGGCACAGGGCGTTTTGTCGATGGGCTTTCGCCTCGGCGAGGCGATGGACGAGGCGAATATGGCCGCGCTGTATGTTTTCAACGGCGTTTTCGGTAGCGGCACAACCTCCAAGCTCTTTGCCAATGTGCGCGAGCGGCTTCAGCTTTGCTATTACGCATTTTCCTCGCTCGATTTGCATAAGGGGATAATGCTTGTCTCCTCAGGAATAGAGTTTGACAAGTTCGACGAGGCGAAAAACGAGATCCTTTTGCAGCTTGAAGAGATCAAAAACGGCAACATCAGCGAGACCGAGCTTTCCTCGGCAAAGGCGGGTGTCGCGTCCGCACTCCGTGCGGGTATGGACGGACACGGAGAGCTTGAAAGCTTTTACCTTTCTCAAACGCTCTTCGGTCTTGACTATGACCCCGAGGAGCTTGCCGAGTTTGCCGAAAGCGTGACGGCAGATGAGATAGTCCGCATTGCCAAGGGCATAGAGTGCGACATGGTGTATTTTCTGACCGGCGGCGAGGGTGGCGGCGAATATGAGTGTGATGATGAGGAGGACGGCGATGCTCAAGCGTGAATTTAAGAATATCGGCGAGACGCTTTATACCTCCACGCTGAAAAACGGCTTGCGTATCTGTGTTGTGCCGAAGCCGGGCTACAACAGCTTTTTCGCCGTGTTTGCGACAAACTACGGTGGGGCGCACAGAAGCTTCACCCTTGACGGTGAGCATATCGACACACCTGCGGGTGTTGCACACTTTCTCGAACACAAGCTTTTTGACATGCCCAACGGTGACAACGCCCTTGAAACGCTCACCGCAAACGGAGCAGACCCGAATGCGTTTACGTCCTCCGGCATGACGGCGTATTATTTCGAGTGTACCGAGCGTTTTGATGAGAATTTGCGTATGCTTCTCAAATTCGTCTCCACGCCGTATTTCACGCCGGAAACCGTGCAGAAGGAGCAGGGCATCATCGCGCAGGAGATCCGCATGGGCGAGGATAATCCAGGCACGGCACTCTACTATGGGCTTTTGGGTATGCTCTATCGGCACCACCCTATACGCGAGCGCGTTGCGGGTACTGTGGATAGCATTGCCGAGATAACGGATAAGACGCTCTATGACTGCCATCGTGCGTTCTACACGCCCGGAAACATGGTCTTGTGCGTTGCCGGTGATGTCGACCCCGAGCAGGTTGAAAAAACAGCGGCAAGCGTTCTGCCGAGGAACGGCGAGAGCGTACCGCAGGCGGATTTCGGCGAGACGGAGGAGGACGCACCGAGTGCGCGGCTATTGAAGCTTGAAATGCCGGTCTCCGCGCCGCAGTTTTTTATCGGCGCGAAGCTTACCCCCGAAAAAGACGGTGACGCGCTCTTACGCCAGCATATCGTCGCGCTTTTGTCCATGCGCCTTTTGTGCGGCAACTCGTCTCATTTCTATACACGGCTGTACGCCGAGGGGCTTCTGGACGCGGACTTTGACTATGAGGTCGATTTCACCGCCGGCACTGCCACCGTAATCGTCGGCGGCGAGAGCCGTGACCCCGAGCGTGTCAACGACGAGCTTCAGGCAGAGGTGGCTCGCGTGGCGGCAGAGGGCTTTGACGCGGCGGATTTCGACCGCGCCAAGCGTGCGTCCATCGGCTCGCGCCTGCGCGGGCTGGAGGACTTTGCGGGGATATGCATCTCTCTGGCAGAGGGCGTGTTCGACGGCTATTGCGCCCTCGACTCCGCCGCAGTGCTGGAGAGCGTGACAAAGGAAGAATGCGAAAGCTTTGTGTGCAAGGTGTTCGCGCCGGAGCGCACCGCACTTGCGATAGTTGCACCGAGTGAGGAGAAGTGAAAATGGAGCAGACAGTTATTCAAACCATACAGCGCGATTCCGTCATCAGCTTTCCCATGCTCGGTGATCTGCAACTCGACCCGCCTTCATTCATAACCCTCTTCGGGAAAAACATATACTTTTACGGTATACTCATTGCCCTCGGCTTTCTCATCGCCATGCTCTATTGTGCGCGTAATTCCCGCCGCTTCGGCATAAAGGAGGACGATCTTTACGATGTGTTTCTCTGGCTTGTGCCATTTTCCATTTTGGGTGCGCGGCTTTACTATGTGGCGTTCAAGCTCGATTATTATCTTGCCAACCCCGCTGACATCTTTGCCCTGCGCGAGGGTGGCTTGGCAATATACGGCGGGGTCATCGCCGGGATAATCGTCATCGCGCTTGTCTGCCGCAAGAAAAAGATCCCTCTCGGTGCGATGCTGGATCTTCTGGTCTTTGGTCTGCTTATAGGGCAGATCATCGGTCGTTGGGGCAATTTCATGAACCGCGAGGCATTCGGCGCACAGACAGAGGTGTTCTGCCGTATGGGGCTGACCGCACCCGACGGCATCACGATTTACGTCCATCCGACTTTTCTTTACGAAAGTCTTTGGAATTTTGCCTGCCTTGTCTTTTTGCATGCTTTCGTCCGCAAGGGCAAACGCCGCTATGACGGGCAGTGTACACTCATCTATTTTCTGTGGTACGGTATAGGTCGTAGCTGGATAGAGGGGTTGCGTACAGACAGCCTTTACATAGGCATTACCGGCATTCGAGTCTCCCAAATGCTCAGCGTTTTCCTCGCTGTGGCGGCTCTGTGCGCGCTCATTGTCATGGCTCGCCGGACTGAAAACGGAGCAAGCTTATATGTCGAGCGCGTCAACGCCGCAAGCACGGAGGAGACAGCCGAAGCCGGCACCGAGGCAGACCGCGAATCCGCCGACCACACAGACAGCATTGACAACAGCAACGAAAACGACACTACAAACGGAGGTAATTGAAAATGGCAGACTACAAGGACATCATCGCCGGCACTATCAAAAACTTGGCAGGCAAGGTCAAGGACGTTGCCGAGAGCAACACCGTCCGCGGTCTTTACGAGCATGGTGCGGAACGCGCCAGGGCTTACGGCGCGATTGCCAAGCTTTCGCTCGAGATATCCGGCGATACCGAGGAGCTTAAACGCGCCTACACCGAGATCGGCAAGCTCTATTTCGAGGAAAACCGCGAAAACCCCGATGGATTTTATCAGGCTCTTTTCGCCAACGTCGAGGAGATCAACGCCCGTATCCACGCCAATGAGGACGCGATAAACGAGATAAAGGCGCAGATCGAGGCGGAGGATGCCGCCGACATCGACGTTGAGGTAGGTTCGTTTGAGGACATCGTAGACTCCACCTCTGCCGACGGCGCGGGAATCGTCACAAACGAGGACGAAGACAAGTAAGAAAGTAGAACTATTGCAAAATTATTCCCCGCGCAGAGCTTGCGCGGGGAGTTTGTATTTCAGCATAGTCTATCCTTATCCCTTGACTGCGCCGGCGGTCATGCCTTCAACAAAATACTTTTGTACGAGGGCGAAGAGGATAACGACGGGGATAGTGGTTATAGTGCCGAGAGCCATGATGATGCCCCAGTCGATGTGGGTGGAGCTTATG